>NZ_RZPI01000608.1:0-3434 GCF_003998715.1 Mesorhizobium sp. M7A.F.Ca.CA.002.15.2.1 | reverse complement strand
TGATGGAGCTCTACGACTTCTTCACCGCCGCCATCACCGAGACCATCCATGCCACCATCGACGGCGATCTGCCCGAACCGGACCACCAGGCGCATGCGGCTATCGTCGACGCCATTGCCGCGAGCAATCCCGAGCGCGCCGTTGCCGCCGTTCGCGCCTTCATGGCGCCGGTGCTTGCCCAACTTGAAAGACTGCTTTCGCAATGAACCAGAGTTTTCGTCAGCCTGACCCGACGGCGCAATCCGCCGCCATCGAGGGTCTGGAACTCATCGATGCCGAGGCCGACAGCCTGCCCGCGCCGCAGCCGCCTGAACTGCGCAGCCGTGCGGCGCGCATCGTGCTTGGCGCGAGCCTTGTGCTGATCGCCTTCAGCCTGCGGCCGCTGTTTTCCAGCCTGTCGGTACTGCTGCCCGAGGTGATGCAGGCAACCGGACTGTCGACGACGGGCGCCAGCCTGCTGACGACGCTGCCCGTTCTGTGCCTGGGTCTGTTCGCGCCCTTCGCGCCAAGACTTGCCCAGCGCTATGGAGCCGAGCGCACTTTGCTCGGGGCGCTCACCTTGCTGGTGCTGGGAACCGGCCTGCGCTGGTTCGGTACGGTTCCCCTGCTGTTTGTCGCCACCTTCCTTGCCGGCGGCGCCATTGCCATCGGCAATGTGCTGCTGCCGGGCCTGGTGAAGCGAGATTTCGCCGACAAGGCCGCCGTCATGACCGGGCTCTACACCATGGCGCTCTGTGCCGGCTCGGCGGCCGCCGCCGGCTTCACACTGCCGATCGAGCATTTTGTCACCGGTTCGTGGTCCGGGGCACTTGCTGCCTGGGCGGTGCCTACACTGGTCGTGCTTTTGATCTGGATTCCGCAGGCGCTGGGCAGCCGTCGGCAGGTCAGTCATCGGGGCTTTCGCGTCGTTGGTCTCTGGCGCGATCGCCTGGCCTGGCAGGTGACGCTGTTCATGGGCCTGCAGTCGGCACTTGCCTATTGCATCTTCGGTTGGCTGGCGCCGATCTTGCGCGAGCGTGGCTTCGATGCGGCCACCGCCGGCGCCATGGTTTCGGTGTCTGTCATGGCGCAAGTCATCACCTGCCTCGCCGTGCCATCCTTCGCGATGCGGCTGAAAGACCAGCGCGGCATCAATGTGGCGCTCGTTGCCACGGCGGTGATCGCGCTGCTCGGCATTCTGTTCGCACCGACCTCGACCGTGCTGTTCTGGGCGATCCTGCAAGGCATCGGGCAGGGCGGCCTGATCGCGGCTGCCATGAGCCTGATCGTGCTGCGTTCGCCGGATTCGCATGTCGCCGCGCATCTTTCAGGCATGGCGCAAGGCGTCGGCTATGTGTTGGCGGCATTCGGCCCGCTGCTGGTGGGCCTGATCCGCGACTGGACCGGCAGTTTTTCGGGAACGGCGTTCCTGTTCGTCGCGCTCGGGCTTGGCGTAGCCATTATGGGGCTCGGTGCCGGCCGCGCGCTGCATGTCGGTGCGCGGACGGTGCGAGAAGGCTAGCAATAGCGTCACGCAATCCCGCACGAAATTTTGACTGCCATGCTCAGGGAGCGCCTTGCCGTATAGGCTTGCGCGGATATGTATCGCGCATCTGTCGAACGGAGCGAGCGATGACGAAACACGACCTTCAGATCAAGACCAGGGATGGTGTTGCCAATGCCGGGCTTTTCCGCTCGGCAAACGCATCTCCTGCCAAGGCCGGCGTCATTCTCTATCAGGACGCCTTTGGTCCGCGGCCGGCGCTCGACAGTATGGCCGAGCGACTGGCGAATGAAGGCTATGCGGTGCTGGTGCCCGACCTGTTCTACCGCAATGCACCCTACGGGCCGTTCGACGCCAAGACCGCCTTCGCCGAGGAAAAGACCAAAATCCCGCTGATGGCGCTGGTCACCGGCACGACGCAGGACATGACCATCAGCGACAGCGGTGCGTTCCTCGATGCGCTTGCGGCAGAAGGCATTACCGGGCCGATCGGCACCATCGGCTATTGCATGGGCGGCGGTCGATCATTGAATGCGGCTGCAACCTATCCCGAACGGATAAAAGCGGCCGCAAGCTTCCATGGCGGCAATCTCGCCAGCGACGCCGCCGACAGCCCGCATCGCAAGGCAGCCTCGACCAAGGCGCGCGTCTATGTCGGCACATCCGGCGTCGACAGGAGTTTCCCGCCGGAACAGTCGGCGCGGCTGGCCGAGGCGCTCAGGGTTGCGGAAGTAGATCATGTCATCGAGAACTATGCCGGCATGGCGCATGGCTGGTGCGTGCCCGATCACAGCGTTTTCAATGCCGCGGGCGCCGAACGCCACTGGAAGCGCTTGACGACGTTGTTCGCAGAGACGCTGATCTGAGCCTTTGCCTGGCTGTTCTTGCCTGTTGGCTGTCCGCCCCGTTCGCGGTATCAGGCAGCACAAATGCGCTGCGCCGGATGAGTGGGCCGAGCGGGAACGAACAGCCTGATGCAATCCTATGATGTCGTGATCATCGGCGCGGGTGCCGCCGGAATGATGTGCGCCGTGGAGGCGGCCAAGCGCGGCCGTTCTGTACTGATCCTCGATCATGCGGCGGCGCCTGGCGAGAAGATCCGCATCTCCGGCGGGGGCCGGTGCAATTTCACCAACATCCATGCCAGCCCGAAGAATTTTCTGTCGGGCAATCCGCATTTCTGCATTTCGGCGCTCAGCCGCTATACGCAACGCGATTTCATCGCCCTCGTCGAACGCCACCGCATCGCCTATCACGAAAAGACGCTTGGGCAGTTGTTCTGCGACGGCTCCGCACGCCAGATCATCGACATGCTGGTCTCGGAAATGCAGGACAAGGGCGCCGAACTGGTGCTGTCGACCAGCGTTGAGGATGTCCGCAAAACCGTGGAGGGGTTTGTGCTCACTCTCTCCACGGGCACGATTAGGTGCCAGTCTCTGGTCGTGGCCTGCGGCGGCAAGTCGATCCCCAAGATGGGGGCGACCGGTTTCGGCTACGAGCTTGCCGGACAGTTTGGGCTTGCCATCGTCGAAACGCGGCCGGCGCTGGTGCCGCTGACCTTCGACGCAAACACGCTCGAACGGCTGGCGCCGCTGGCCGGCAACGCCGTCGACGCGGAAGTCTCCTGCGGCAAGACGCGGTTCTCCGAAGCGATGCTGTTCACGCATCGCGGCGTCAGCGGACCGTCCATCCTGCAGATCTCGTCCTATTGGCGCGAGGGCGACGAAATCCGCATCGCCATGCTGCCGGGAGTTGATGTGGCGGACCTCATTCGTAGTGCCAAGCGCGGTAATGGGCGGCAGGCGGTGCAGACCGTGCTGGCAAATCACCTGCCGAAGCGGCTGGCGCAGTCGATCGCCGAACGAACCGGCATCGACGGCAACCTCGCCGATCTTGCGGACGCCCAGATCAAAACCATAGCTGCCGCAGTCAATGACTGGCGCATCAAGCC
>NZ_RZPI01000607.1:0-3479 GCF_003998715.1 Mesorhizobium sp. M7A.F.Ca.CA.002.15.2.1 | reverse complement strand
TCATCAGGCCCATGATCGAGGCGCCGCCAACCTTGACGCCATCCTTCTCGACATGCACCGAGGTGATCGCCGGCATGACTCTGCCGATGCTGATCAAGCTCTCCTCGATCCGCAAGGGCGACAACATGGCGGCCGCCCTTGATGAGGCCCAGGCCGCCGGTCGCAAATACATCAATGTTGCCAGCCAGCTCCTGAGCAGCAAATGACCGCGCTGTCCCCGGAAAAAGATCAGATAGTCCGGGATTTTCCCATCATCAACCAGCGCGGCCTTCATGCGCGCGCTTCGGCGAAGTTCGTCCAGCTGGCCAGCGGCTTCGATGCCTCGGTGCATGTCGAGAAGGATGGCGTCAAGGTTGGCGGCACCTCGATCATGGGCCTGATGATGCTGGCGGCAAGCCCCGGCTATTCGATCCGCGTCACCGCCAGCGGGCCGGAGGCCCAGCAGGTCATCGACGCCCTGGAGCAACTGGTGGCGTCCCGCTTCGGCGAGGAATGCTGATCTGGTAGAGCGCGATATGCGTCCGAGAGACATGCAGGGATAAAGATTTCTTTATATCCCATTGTCGTCCTTGCTCCGATCTGCTAGTCAGGCCGGCAATTCGCGCCCTTGGACGCGCCGACCGGCGCGGGCGTGTCCGCAACAAATTCGCAAGCACAACATTCGCATCGGAGTACTGCCATGACGGGTAGCAAGGACTATGTGGTCGCCGACATCTCGCTTGCCGGCTGGGGCCGCAAGGAACTCGAGATCGCCGAAACCGAAATGCCGGGCCTGATGGCCTGCCGTGAGGAATTCGGCCCCAAGCAGCCGCTCAAGGGTGCGCGCATCACCGGCTCGCTGCACATGACCATCCAGACGGCGGTGCTGATCGAGACGCTGAAGGCGCTTGGCGCCGATATCCGCTGGGCCTCCTGCAACATCTTCTCGACCCAGGACCATGCGGCCGCGGCCATCGCCGAGGCCGGCATCCCGGTGTTTGCCGTCAAGGGCGAGTCGCTGGAGGAGTATTGGGACTACACCGACAAGATCTTCCAGTGGGCCGATGGCGGCCTCTCCAACATGATCCTCGATGATGGCGGCGACGCCACCATGTACATCCTGATCGGCGCCCGCGCCGAGGCCGGCGAGGACGTGCTGTCCAACCCGCAGAGCGAGGAAGAGGAATATTTCTACGCCCAGGTCAAGAAGCGCCTGAAGGCTTCGCCCGGCTTCTTCACCAAGCAGAAGGCGGCGATCCGCGGCGTCACCGAAGAGACGACCACCGGCGTCAACCGCCTCTACCAGCTGCAGAAGAAGGGCCTGCTGCCCTTCCCCGCAATCAACGTCAACGACTCGGTCACCAAGTCGAAGTTCGACAACAAGTATGGCTGCAAGGAATCGCTGGTCGACGGCATCCGCCGCGGCACCGACACGATGATGGCCGGCAAGGTCGCTGTCGTGTGCGGTTATGGCGACGTCGGCAAGGGCTCGTCGGCCTCGCTCAAGGGCGCCGGTGCCCGCGTCAAGGTCACCGAGGTCGATCCGATCTGCGCCCTGCAGGCTGCGATGGACGGTTTTGAAG
Source organism: Mesorhizobium sp. M7A.F.Ca.CA.002.15.2.1 (assembly GCF_003998715.1). NCBI lineage: Bacteria > Pseudomonadati > Pseudomonadota > Alphaproteobacteria > Hyphomicrobiales > Phyllobacteriaceae > Mesorhizobium > Mesorhizobium sp. M7A.F.Ca.CA.002.15.2.1. Next base: position 1,917 of record NZ_RZPI01000607.1, on the reverse strand, counting down.
TCGTCACGCTGGAAGATGCAGCCCCCACCGCCGACATCGTCATCACCACCACCGGCAACAAGGATGTCGTCACCCTCGACCATATGCGCTCGATGAAGGACATGGTCATCGTCGGCAACATCGGCCACTTCGACAATGAGATCCAGGTCGCCGCGCTGCGCAATTTGAAATGGACCAACGTCAAGCCGCAGGTCGATATGATCACCTTCGCGGACGGCAAGCGGATGATCCTTTTGTCGGAAGGACGGCTGCTCAATCTCGGCAACGCCACCGGCCACCCGAGCTTCGTCATGTCGGCATCCTTCACCAACCAGGTGCTGGCGCAGATCGAGCTCTACACCAAGCCCGGCCAGTACGAGAACCAGGTCTATGTCCTGCCCAAGCATCTCGACGAAAAGGTCGCCCGCCTGCATCTCGACAAGCTCGGCGCCCGCCTGACCGAACTGTCGGGTGAACAGGCCGCCTATATCGGCGTCACGCCGCAGGGTCCGTTCAAGCCGGAACACTACCGCTATTAACCAAAGCTAAAATTACTACCAGATATTGAGGCCGGGCGATTGACTTTTCGCCCGGCCTTATTTTTGCGCGCCATCAGCCTTCACGCCGATTCGGCGAGGGGTTATTGTCAGGTGATTCGGCGATGCTTCCAGCCCGAGAGGGTCAAGAGAGGCACGCATCAGGGCGGTCTTGCATTCAGGCGGCGGAGAGGACCAAGACATGCCGGGGCAACACCCGCACAGAGCGGGACGGGCCGTTTCCGGCGGCCATGACGATTCGGGGATTGCTGGCTCCGCCCTGGAAGGGGGGAGCCTGTCCTGGCGCGCCCGCGCGTCGACATTCCTTGCCACCTCCGCGCTCGCGGGGCCCTTGGCCGGCGCCGCCGCGCATGCCGAGACCGCTGTTGCCAGCGTCGCCGGACTGTCGGTGAGTGCCATTGATGTCATGCAGCTTGCAGTGTTCGTCGGCGTGACGGGTGCCGCACTGATATCGGCCATCGTTCTCATCCGCGAAAGAGCCCGCACCTCGGCGGAGAATGTCGAACTCAGGAGCCGCCTCGCCGACATCAACGCGGCGCTCCGCCGTTCCGAGGCGCTGCTCAATCTGCGCGACCAGCGCGTCGTCGTCTGGGCTGCGGAAAACAAGAAGCCCGAGCTCATCGGCACATTGCCCGTCGAAAGCGGCGCTCCCGAGGATAGGGCCGCTTTTCTTGCTTTCGGCCGCTGGCTGATGCCGCGTTCGGCGGCGGCACTCGAACATGCCGTCGCGGGATTGCGCGAAAAGGCCAAACCCTTCGACCTGGTCATCGAATCGCAGGCCGGTGCGCCGCTCGAAGTGCATGGCCGCAAGAGTGCCGCGCATGTGCTCGTGCGTTTCCTCTCGCTCTCGGAGACGCAGCGCAGCCAGGCCAGACTGAAGATCGAGAACCAGCGGCTGGCCGCCGACCACGACACGATGATCGGCCTGCTCGACGCGCTGAACATGCCGGCGTGGCTCCGCGGCGAGGATGGCGGGCTGAAGTGGGTCAACCGCGCCTATGCCGATGCCGTCGAAGCCGAAAATGCCGAAGCCGCGGTTCGGGAGAAGAAAGAGTTCCTCGGCGGCCAGGCGCGCGATGCGATTGCCGCCCAGCACAGGACGCATCCGGTTTTCGAGCAGTCGCTGTCCTCCGTGATCGAAGGCGACCGCCGTGTGTTCGCGGTCACCGATTTCGCCGGCAGCGATGGCTCGGCCGGCCTTGCCTGCGACACCAGTGCCATCGAAGCCGTTCGCGGCGAATACGAACGGACGGTGCGAAGCCACGCCGACACGCTCGACCAGCTCAACACGGCGGTCGCCATTTTCGACACCGACGAGAAGCTGCGGTTCTTCAACCAGGCCTTCCAGAAGCTTTGGGGCCTGGAGGCAGGCTTCCTGCAC
>NZ_RZPI01000606.1:0-3482 GCF_003998715.1 Mesorhizobium sp. M7A.F.Ca.CA.002.15.2.1 | reverse complement strand
CCTAAAGCCTTCCCCATGTTCCTCCTTGCGCAACGCCGTGACAACGCCATGATTGAGGGGTGAACGGCAGGAAGGCTTAGGGGAGCAACCGGTGACGCCGCACAACGAAGCGGACAAGGACGACTATGCCGACACGGTGTTGTTGCCGGGCGACCCGCAACGCGCCGAATGGATGGCGCAAACGTTCCTGGAAGCGCCGCGCTGCATCAATCGCCGACGCGGCACGCTTGGCTTCACCGGCTTGTTTCGTGGCAAGTCCATCAGCATTCAAGCGACGGGCATCGGCGTTTCATCGTTTCTGATCTATGCGCATGAACTGCTGGACCATTATGGCGCCCGGACGCTGATCCGTACCGGCACCTGCGGCAGCCTGACCGCAAAGGCAAAGCTGCGCAGCCTTGTCATCTCGCAATCGGCACAGGCGGAAAGCGCCCAGAGCGGCCAGGTTTTCGGCCTTTATGGACCGGCTGGCCCGGACCCGGCGCTCCTCGCATCGTCACGGGCCAAGGCGGTAGAATTTGGCATCGACCATCATGTCGGCCTGACGGTCTGCAGCGACATCTTCTATCACCCGGATGGGCGTGCCCGTTTTGCCGATGCACGGGCGCAAGGAGCCCTGGCCGTGGATATGGAAACCAGCGCGCTCTATGGCATATCGGAGCATTTCGGAGCACGTGCGTTGTCGATGTGTGTCGTGGTGGACAACATCGAGACCGGCGAACAGACCGACTATTCCGAGCGCCAGGCGCTTTTCACCGACATGAGCCGTCTGGCGCTCGCTGTCGCAGCCGAGAGCTAGAGTACGGGTCTACTGGGTCAATCCCTTGCGTACGGCAGCGACATCGCCGGACGAGACTGCAGGAGCCGCGTTGCCCCAACTGGCGCGCACATAGGTCAAGACGTCGGCGACCTCCTGGTCTTTCAGGCGCCAGGCCAGGGAAGGCATGGCGGGCGTCGTCGGTGCATCGGCCGTGTGCACGGCCTGGCTGCCGGCAAGGACGAGCCGGGCCAGTGTTTCGGCACTGCCCTGCGCGACGATCGAATTGCCGGCAAGGGAAGGGAAAAGCGCGCCTGACCCGGCACCATCTCCACCATGGCAGGCCGAGCAATTGTCGCGATAGATTGCCTCGCCCGCGGTCATCCGTGTTGCGTCAGGCTTTGCCGGTTGGGCGCTGTCGACATCCGAGCCCAGGCTCTTGAGGTAGACTGCAACCGCCTTGAGATCGGGATCGGTCATTTTCGACGTGGAGTTCTCGATGGCCTCCGCCATCGGACCGGAGGCAATCGAATGCGCATTGACGCCGGTCTTGAGGTATTTCACCAGATCCTCTTCCGACCATTTGCCCAGGCCCGATTGCGCATTGTTGGTGATGTCGGGGGCAAACCAGCCCTGCAGGGAGGCACCTTGCAGGAACTCGCTGTCCTTATCGGCGCCAAGGAAAGATTTGGGCGAGTGGCAGGTGCCGCAATGGCCCGCTCCCTGGACGATATAAGCGCCGCGATTCCACTCCGCCGACTTGGAGGGATCCGGCTGAAAGCTTGCTTCGGTGAAGTTGAGGGCATTCCAGCCCAGCATCGCCAGCCGGATGTTCAACGGGAACGGCAGCTGATTGGCTTCGACCTTGTTCGATACCGGTTGAACCGTCGTCAGATAGGCCCACAAGTCGGAAATGTCCCGATCGTTCATCCTGGTATAGGCGGGGTAGGGCATTGCGGGGTAGAGCCGCACACCATTGTGGCCGATGCCTGACTTCATCATGCTGCGGAAGTCGGCTTCCGACCAACTGCCGATGCCCGTCTCGCGGTCAGGCGTTATGTTGGGCGGCACAAGCGCGCCGAACGGCGTTTCGAGCGGCAGGCCGCCGGCCAGCGGTTTGCCCTCGGCTCGCGTATGACAGCCTGCACAGTCGCCGAGCACCGCCTGATACTGTCCACGTATGATCTGGTCCGCCTGGTCGGCACTCCATGCCGGGCCGCCAGTGAGGGCCGCAGCACCGATGGCGAGCGTGAGAACGAGCTTGTTCATGCCTGCACCAGGGGTGCACCGGGATTGCGCAGATATTGATTGCGGATGGCATCGGCGGCGCGGAAAGCGAGCGCGCCGACCGTTCCTGTCGGATTTTTGCCGGCATTCTGCGGGAAGGCCGACGCACCGATGACAAAGACGTTGGGGACGTCCCAACTCTGGAGGAAGGTGTTGACCGCGCTCTTCTTCGGGTCCGTTCCCATGATGGCGCCGCCCGTATTGTGGGTGCTCTGGTAGGGGACGCTGTCCCAGCCTTTCTTGCGGCGGCTGACGGCGTACTGCTTTCCGCCGAGCGCCTTGGCAATTTCCTCCATCCGGTCGCAGACATAGTTCGACATGCGGATGTCGTTGTCGGGAAAATCGAACGTCATGCGCATCAGCGGCCGCCCGAAACGGTCCTTGTAGGTCGGGTCGAGGTCGAGGTAGTTGTTGCGCGTCGCGTAGCTGCTTCCCTGGGACGAGTAGCCAAGCGTGCTCTTGTAGCCCTCGACCGTTGCCTTCTTCCAGGCGCTGCCCCATTTCGGCGTGCCGGGCAGGGTCGGCCTGGTTCCGATCGGGCGCCCGTTGGTGGGAATGCAGTTGATGCCCGCACCGCCGACGAAGTCCAGCGCGCCGTGGTCGAACGCGTCACCATTGTAATCGTCGATCGTCTGGCCGAGCGCGCCTGCGGCGATGAACGGGTTGAAGTTCTTGTCGTCGAAGAACACCTGCACGCCGGCGTTTGTCTGGTAGCAGTAATTGCGCCCAACCGTTCCTTCGCCGCTGCCGGGGTCGTAGATCTTGCCGATGCCGGACAGCATCATCAGCCGGGCATTGTGCAGGCCGTAGGCGCACAGCAGCACCAGATCGGCCGGCTGGAAGTACTCCTCGCCTGAGGTATCGACGTAGGTCACGCCGCGCGCCGACTTGCCTCCGGGAGCCAGATCGACATGCAGTACCTCGCTGTCGGTGCGGACTTCGAAATTGGACTTCTTCATCAGCACCGGAAGGACGGTGGTCTGGGCGCTCGACTTCGAATAGTTGGCACAGCCGAAGCGTTCGCAGAATCCGCAATAGGTGCATTGACCCATGGCGATGCCGAGCGGGTTGACATAGGCCCGCGACATGTTGGCGGATGGGGTCGGGAAGGGATGCAGGCCGATCGACCGGCCGACCTCGGCGAACAGGGTTGGCGCGTAGGTCATCTGCATCGGCGGGTTCGGATAATCCCGCGACCTTGGATCCTCGAACGGATTGCCGCCTTCCTGCAACTGCCCCTTGATATTGCCGGCCTTGCCCGAGATGCCTGCCAGATACTCGAACTGGTCGTAATAGGGCTCCATCTCCGCGCCGGTCACGCCCCAGTCCTCGACCTGGAGATCGGCGATTCTCGATGCACCATATTTCTTGGTCAGATTGGTCTTTATCTGAAAGTCTCAATCCCAGAACCGCCAGGTGTGGCCGTTCCAGTGGACGC
>NZ_RZPI01000605.1:0-3488 GCF_003998715.1 Mesorhizobium sp. M7A.F.Ca.CA.002.15.2.1 | reverse complement strand
TGGAACAGGTCGGTCGCGGCCTGGGTGGCGTCGCCGGCTTTCGGCGCGGCAACCGGCTTCGCCGGTTTTGCCGCAGCACCCGAGGCTGCCGGCTGATCCTTGGAGGAGAATTTTATGGCCATGTCAGTCCTCGTCGGCGAAGCGCGATGATGGGGCGCGCGGATTGCGCAGGCGGCCGATCAGCGCCGAAACGGCCGTGATGTTCATTTCCTCGGGCGACCAGTTTTTCACCGCCTCGATGTGATGGGCTGCCAGCTCGCGATGCGTGCTGCCGCTGTAGGCGGCGTCCTGATACGTCACCCGCTCATGGGTCTTGGCGTCTTCGCGGACATACTCGATCAGGTAGTTCGGGCATTCGGCGCGGCCGCGCACGCCGACGCGAACCTGGGCATCACCGTGGGCACGCTTGCAGCGCTCGAGCTTTTCCAGCACACGCCGGACGAATTCGACCGGCTTGTCGAGGCCTTCGACCATATCGGCAATGGTTGCGTCGGCGGCGATCGGTGTTGGCGGTACGCGTTTGGTGGCCATCAGCGTCGTCCGGCCCGCTTCGGCAAAGCGGCTAGCGCGGCGGCGGCGGCCATCTCGTCGGCCTCCTTCTCCAGGCGCAATTCGCGCAGACGCGCGGTCTTGGCTTCGCGTGCCTCACTGACGGCGTCGCGCTCGGAATTGATGCGGTTGAGCGACATCGACTGGGTTTGCGTCTTGCTGAACAGGGACACGGCCTGATCGACGGTTGTCTTTGAACTGGTGGTCAAATCTTTCTCCTGTCAGGAGCCTGTGCCGATGGAGCGAGACCGGGTCTTCGGTCAGGATCACGCACAAAGCAATACGCGCGGCGAATTCAAATTGCTGGAGCGTCCCTTAGCACGTCCAGGCCGGCGCGCAGCGCACTTTCGGCGGCAAGGCGCGGAAAATGAAAAAGGCCAGGCACCGCCTGACCTTCCATGAGAGCGTCGCGCAACCAGATGACATCCAAAAGGATGCACCGCACGGGAACGCCCTGCTTATGCACATGATATGCCGTGGAAACTCAGGTCTCCGCGGCCATGCGCCCGAATTCGCCACTCACCGGTGCCAGTACATCCGTGGTCACCGGGAGAGCAGAATTCGTTTTTCAGGCCGCCTTCAACTGGTCGGCGGACATCTTGCCCGACTTGTTGTCGCGGACCATCTCGTAGCCGAGCTTCTGGCCCTCGACGATGTCACGCATGCCGGCGCGCTCTACGGCCGAGATGTGGACAAAAACGTCGGCCGAGCCGTCGTCAGGCTGAATAAAACCAAAACCTTTGGTGGCGTTGAACCATTTAACTGTGCCGGTGCTCATGACGAACCCTTTCCATGGCAAATATTCGTTCGACGCCATGCGGATGCACAACGTCGTTTGTCCCGATTTTTGATGTGGGAAGTTCGTCAAAGGCGCGCTCGAAAGCGCGGATAACAAAAGTCAGTCAAACAAATATCGACGATTTGCTTGTAGGCTTCTTTTGGCGCGCTGTCAAATTTGCATAAAGCCACAGATGCGGATTTCTCCCAAAACGCCAGGCCAAACCAGCTGGCATGACGGCAAACCGGGCGCCAAACAGCGCGCTTGCGCCAAGTTGAAAAAATTTTCTGGCATCCAGGAACCATCCGCGCAAAGGCGCATTTATGCCTTGTCGTCAGCAGTTCGTGAGAGCAATCGAAAGAACGGTTGATGGCAAAGACGCCCCCCGCACGATAAAAGGTGCGAGGGGCGTTTTCGTTGGATCCGGCTATTCGTCCGGGCCGGGTTCCGGCCACCTCTCCTTGGGCGCCTCGGCATACCAGTGCCGCATCGCCGGCGTTGCCAGCACGGCGTCGAGATAGGCGCGCGTATCCGGCGCCAGCGTGCCGCCATAGGTGTCGAAACGGGTGACGACAGGCGCATACATGGCGTCGGCCGCGGTGAAATGGCCAAACAGGAACGGGCCGCCCCTGCCGTATTTTTCCCGGCACTCGCGCCACAGCGCCTCGATACGGGCGCGTTGCGCCTCGCCCTCGGCGTCGAGCGGCTTGTGGCCCTTCGGCCGGCGCAAATTCATCGGCCAGCCATAGCGGACCTCGCGAAAGCCGGAATGCATCTCGCTCGCGGCCGAACGCGCCAGCGCGCGGGCGTCGATATCGGCCGGCCAGAGCTTTTTCTCGGGAAACAGGTCGGCGAGATATTCAAGGATAGCAAGGGTTTCCCAGACGATCTTGCCATTGTGATTCAGCACCGGCACCTGACCGGTCGGCGACACTTTCGCCAGATTGGCAAAGGTTTCAGGTGTGCGCAGCCGCACGAAACCTTCCTCGAACGGGATCTCCAGATGCCTCATCGCCAGCCATGGCCGCAACGACCATGAGGAGAAACACTTGTTGCCGATGTAGAGCGTGAATTCAGCCATTTTTCTCCCCGCATGCACGGCCATCCAAATTCCATGGTCGACGCGTGTTCGCAGCCTAGCCCACCAGCCTTGCCCCAGGGCGGCGGCCGCGCGACCTGATCTGCCGTCCGGGCGACGCCTGGAACCTAACCGACGCCGGCTCGTTAGCTACCGCAAATGAATTCCTCCGAATTCAGAACCCCAGGAGATGCGCAAAAAATGGTGAACAAGGATCAGGTTGCGGGCGTGGCCAAGCAGGTCAAGGGCTCGGTCAAGGAAGCCGCGGGCAAGGCAACCGGCAACAGGCAGACCCAGGCCGAAGGCACGGGAGACCGGACCGCCGGTAAGGCGCAGAAGGCCTATGGCGACGTCAAGGACAAGGTCAAGAAGGCGCTCTGATCCGACATCGGCAAACGCGCTTTATCGAGGGAAAGGCGGTCGCGAAGGCCGCCTTTTTCAGGTGCTCCAACCCTTGCTGAAAGCATTGGTGAAGGCGACCTCGCCGTGATCGCCGGTCGCCTCGCCCAGCACCACGTCCATGCCGTCGCTGGTCACCCTGGCCAGCGCGAAACCGCCCATATAGGCAGCCTTCGGCTTGAACAGGTCGATCCCGTCCCTGCGATAGATCAGCGGCGTTTCGTGCTGGTGGCCATGGAAAATGCCGACGATATTGTAGCCCTTCAGCGCCGCCAGCAACGCCTGCCGGTCGGCCTCGCTCCACCAATGCGGCGCACCACTGCCGTCATCATCGAAGTGCCGCTTGGCGGCATCCCAACGTTCCACCGAGAAGGTGTCCCAGCCATAATGCTGGAACAGGATGACCGGACGGCCGTCCGCCGCATAGGTCGCCAGATCCTGCTTCAGCCATGGCAGGCTGCTCTCGGCGCCGTGGCCGGTATCGCCGGCGAAACGATGCGTCTGGATCAGATGCAGGCCGCCCCAGTCCCAGGAGTAGCAGTCGGTGTCGACATCATAGTCGGTGGCCGGCACCGGCGGCTTGAAGAACACGCCGGCGCGAACTGCGCGACTATGTCGAGGTCAACCATCGCGCCGATACCAGTCGACATGGTGCGGCGGGCCGTTCTGGTCGAGATCATGGTT
>NZ_RZPI01000604.1:0-3502 GCF_003998715.1 Mesorhizobium sp. M7A.F.Ca.CA.002.15.2.1 | reverse complement strand
AGACGTCCACTTCGCGCGCCGCCGCAATGAAGGCGCGCCTGGCGTTCATCGCCGGCTTGTCGCCGGCGAGTGCGTCATGGCAGGCCTGCAGGGCCGCGCGATGCTTGGGGCTGCGCTTGCCGGGCCAGCTGTTGAGGAGGTAGTCGGAAGCCTCACGCGCCGTGCGCAAGAGCTGAGTGCTTCCCGCCGCGACTGACTTCACAGTCACAGGTGTTTCAAATCGGTTGTTTTCCATCGCCGCTCCTTACGCCATCGGCGTCTGCGAAGCGAGGGCGAAAGTGCGCACACGTCCAGACGCCGCTTTGCGCCCCTTCATCCACCTTAAGCAGCAACGACGGCAAAGCCTCTGGCGCGAAGACCGCGCCGATCGTTGGCGAGCGACGTCACCAGCCGGTCGCGGCTGCCGACAATGTGGACCGAGAGCAGGCGCGCGGCTTCATCGGCGTCGCCACGGCGTGCCGCCGCCAGTATGGCGCGATGTTCGGCCCAGGCGCGGCTGAGGGCCGCTTCGTCGCGAACCTCCAGCCAGCGCGCCCGTGACAGGCGTGTCATGGCATCACGGACCGCCCGGAACAGGAATTCATTGCCCGACAGACGCGCCAGTTCGATGTGAAAATCCATGCCGACGCGATGCCATTCCTCGCGCGGCGTGTCGTTGTCGCAGGATTCGAGCATCGCCTGGATGACATCGATGGCGCTCCGGTCCGCCAGGCCGCATGTCAGGCGAACTGCCGCAACCTCGACCGCCTCCCTGTAGACGGCGATCTGCTCGAGTTCAGCCAGATTGATCGGCGACACCGTCCAGCCGCGCCCGTCCCTGCCGACCAGCCCCTCGGTCTCGAGCCGCAGCAGTGCTGCCCTGACCGGGGTTCGCGATGCACCGAAACGGCTCTCGATCCAGCGCTCGGTCAGCTTTTCGCCGGGACCGATCTCGAGGCCCAGGATCATCTGCCGAAGCTGTTTTTCGACGCTGTGCATCTGCGACATTGTCGTTTCCACCTTTTGGCCGTTTGCGATCGTCTTGCCGATCACGTTCGACAGGCTGCATTGACAGCGGCCAAGCTTGCGTCCATGACGTGCACCATCTTGGTATCCCAAATTGGTATCCGCAGCAAGCATCGATAAAAGAGTTGCTGGGACAGGACACACGACATGCAGCAGAGCACGCCCCCGGCGAACGACAGCACCTACAACATCCACTGGCGGCGCAATCTGTTCGTGTGCTTCGCCGGTTCGTTTTCGACGCTTGTCGCCATGACGCTGCTTCTGCCGTTCCTGCCGCTCTATATCGAGCAGCTGGGTGCCGAGGGTCACGCGGCGATCGTGCAATGGTCGGGGATTGCCTATGGCGCGACGTTCTTCGCGGCGGCGCTGGTGGCGCCGCTCTGGGGACGTCTCGGCGACCGCTATGGCCGCAAGGTGATGCTGGTTCGCGCCAGCTTCGGCATGGCCATATGCATGTCGCTGACCGGCATGGTGCAGACGGTCTGGCAGCTGGTGCTGCTGCGGCTGCTCATCGGCTTTGCCGGCGGCTACTCCTCGGGATCGACCATCCTCGTCGCCATGCAGACCCCGAAGGAGCGTTCCGGCTGGGCGTTGGGCCTGCTGTCGGCCGGCATCACGGGCGGGGCTCTGGTCGGTCCGCTGGTTGGCGGCGCCCTGCCGCCGCTGATCGGCATCCGCGCCACCTTTCTCCTCTCCGGCGGCGTCATCTTCCTGGCATTCCTGGCGACCACGTTTCTGATCAAGGAGAATCCCCGGCCGAAAACAGCAGACGCCGCAGCGACGCAGAAGCGGAAAGGCGGCTGGTCACAAATCCCCGACAAACGGCCTGTTGTCGCCATGCTGGCGACCGGCATGCTGTTGAGCTTCGCCACCATGTCGATCGAGCCGATCATCACCGTCTATGTGCAGCAGCTCATCGAGGACCAGAGCCGCGTGACGCTGATATCAGGCGTCGTCATGTCGGCGGCGGCCCTTGGCGCCATCCTGTCGGCCTCGCGCCTGGGCAAGCTCGCCGACCGCGTCGGCCACTGGAACGTCATCATCGGCGCGCTTGCCGTCTCGGCGCTGCTGCTGATCCCGCAGGCCTTCGTCACGCAGAGCTGGCAACTCATCGGCCTGCGCTTCCTGATGGGTCTGGCGCTGGGCGGGCTGTTGCCCTGCATCACCAGCGTGATCCGCCACAATGTTCCCGATGGGGTCGGCGGCAATGTGCTCGGGCTGTCGATCTCCGCCCAATATGTCGGGCAAGTCGCCGGCCCCTTGCTCGGCGGCTTTGCCGGTGGTCATTTCGGCATGCGTTCGGTGTTTCTGGGCACATCCGTCTTGATGGCCGGCGGCGCGGTGTATAACTGGCTGGCACAGTCACGCCGCGAGCAGGACATGCTTGCCCACGCCGGCAAGCCCTGACGGGGTTGGGCGTCACAGGGCCCCAAACATGAGCACAGCCGAACGACCTTCCGACAACAGCAGCCGTATCCTCGTCCTGGCCGGGGGCTTCTGCGGTGCTGCCGGCGTGGCGCTGTCGGCCGCGGCAGCGCATCTCGGCGGCGCCTTCGTTGGCACCGCCGCATCGTTCCTGCTGATGCATGCGCCGGTCTTCCTTGCCGCCGGATTGCTTGGCGCGAACCGGATCCTGCGCATCGGCAGCCTAATCCTGCTGGTTGGGCTTCTGCTGTTCTGCGGCGATCTGCTGGCCCGCGATTTCATCGGGTCGCGGCTATTCCCGCTGTCGGCGCCGATCGGCGGCACGCTGCTCATTGCCGGCTGGCTGGCGATCGCTGCCTCGGCGCTGGTGCGCGTGCGGTCCTGAACGCCCGCCGGCACCAAACGTCGAGCGTGGCGGCTAATCCTGCCGGCGCTCGGGCTTGATAAGCAATTCGCGATTGCGCCGCCGCAGCTTGGCCAACCGATGCCGCTCCGGCCGTTCGGAAGCCGGCGCGATGCCCCAATAGTTGCGATAGATGTCTTCAAATAGATAGCTCACGGGATGCATGATGTGCGCTCCTTTCAGCGCCTGAATCGATCCAATCGAGAGGTGCGAAAAACCGACCCCGATCAGCTCCGCTTGCGCTCCACAAGGAACCGCAACTCGCGGACCCATAGACTGGTTTTGCCGCGGCGCTTCTGCGTCGCGGTGTTCGACGAGATGCTCCAGTCGTTGCGGTAAATGTCTTCGAACAGAAAATTGACGGGATGCATGACACAAGTCCCTACTTGATGTTGAATCGATCCAATTCTGCCAGCAGGCGTTTCCTTGGATCGATTCAAACATAGGCCCTATCGAAGCCACGATCAAGCCAAAATTTGAACCGATCCAACGAAAGTGTTAAATGGGAAGAATTCAGGAGACGAAGATGGCGCCACTTATCTCTGCAAAGACAAGACCGGTCCGGCTGGCGGACATTGCCAAGGCAGCCGGCGTGTCGCACGGCACCGCGTCCAACGTCTTCGCCCGTCCGGAGATCGTGCGCGAGGAGGTCCGTGAACGGGTCAAGGC
>NZ_RZPI01000603.1:0-3506 GCF_003998715.1 Mesorhizobium sp. M7A.F.Ca.CA.002.15.2.1 | reverse complement strand
GCGCCGCCTGACCCGCAAGACGGTGCTGGAACGCCGCACCCAGGGCGGCGGCAGGGTGCCGCAGCTTGCCGCGGCCAATGTCGATACGCTGTTCATCGTCACCTCGTGCAATGCCGACTTCAATCCCGCCCGGCTCGAGCGCTATCTGGCGCTGGCCAACGAGGCCGGAACGACGCCGGTGATCCTGCTGACCAAGGCCGATACCGCTGAAGACGCCGAGACCTACCAGAAGCAAGCTGCGGCGTTGCAGCGTGGATTGCCGGTGGTGATGCTGAACCCCCGCACATCGGATGCGGCAACCGTCCTGGCTGCCTGGTGCGGTGTCGGCCAGACGGTGGCGCTGATCGGCTCCTCCGGCGTCGGCAAATCGACGCTGGTCAACACGCTGGCCGGATCGGCGCAGCAATCGCCGCAACAGACCGGGGGCATCCGCGAGCACGATTCCAAGGGACGCCACACCACCACGTCGCGATCGCTGCATTCCATCGCCGGCGGTGGCTGGGTGATCGACACGCCGGGCATGCGGACGCTGCAGGTCAGCGATGTCGGCTACGGCATCGACACGCTGTTTGCCGAAATCACCGAGCTTGCACCGCTCTGCAAGTTCCGCGACTGCACGCATGTGCACGAGCCGGGTTGCGCGGTTCAGACTGCCTTGAAGGCGGGGACGCTCGACCCGGAGCGCCTTGCCCGCTGGCGAAAACTGTCCGACGAGAACCAGAACAACACGCCGGTCCAGAGCGGGCCTCGCGGAGCCAAGACTTCCGGCGGTCGCGGAAAGAGGCGCTGAACGGCGAGGACTGAGGACTTCAGAGCTGCGCCGTGCCGAAAACGCGATCCCAGAATGCCGAAGTCACACCGAAATTGGCCGTTTCGTCGATGTGGTGATGCACCGCATGACGGCGCTTGAGCGTATAGAGATAGCTCGGATGCGCCGGGTGCCAGTGATGGATCATGTGGTGGATGCTGATGTACCACAGATATCCCAGCATCAACCCGCAGCTCACCGCGCTCGCGGTGGCGAAATCTGAGACCACCCAAACGGGCACAAACGCGACCAGCGCATGCACGCCGAGACTGAGCCAGGTTGGCGTGCCCACAGAACTGCGTTCCTCGACATGGTGACGGTCGTGCAGGTCCTTGACGTAAGGAATATGGTGAAGAGCGAACCTGTGCAGCACATACTCGATCAGCGTCCAGAGGCCGAGACAGGCGAGGACAGTGCCGATCCAGCCTGGCGCACTCTCTTCGCCAGCCTCGAGCAGCCCGGCCACTGCCAGCACGGCGATCACCAGCGGATACACCACGAAGTCGCTATAGTAGCCAATAAGACCGAGTTGCATCGTCACCTAGCCTTCGAGCCGCCAAATAAGCGATGGTATCAGATTGCCGGACTCGCGACCGAGGTGCAATGCAGACGCGCCTGACATAGCGTCGCAATCCCCTAGTGCAAGGTTCGCATCAACGATTCAAGGACCATCAGCAGGCTGCCGGCTTCGCAAATGGACGTACAAAAATGGCAAAACGCAGTGCGGGATTGCTGATCTATCGCCGCAGCGATGGCGATCTCAGGGTGTTGCTGGTTCACCCGGGCGGGCCGTTCTGGGCGAAGAAGGACGATGGCGCCTGGTCGATGCCGAAGGGTCTCGTCGGCGAGGACGAGGATGAGTTGACGGCAGCGCAACGCGAGACCGAGGAAGAGCTCGGCGTCAAGGTTGATGGTCCCTTCGCGCGGCTCGGCGACTACAAACAACCCGGCGGCAAGATCGTCTCGGCCTGGTCTGTCGAGGCGACCATCGACATCGACGTGGCCGCCATCAAGAGCAACATTTTCACCATGGAATGGCCGCCAAGGTCGGGATCCCTGAAGGAGTTCCCGGAGGTCGACAGAGCGGGCTGGTTCACCTTGCCCGAGGCCGAGGTGAAAATCCTCAAGGGGCAGCGCCCGATGCTTTTGGATTTTGCCAGGCAGCAAGGCGCCGGATGATCCGCAGCCCTCAATAGGGCAGGCCGACATAGTTTTCCGCGAGCGCGGTCGATGCGGCACGCGACTGCACGAGATAGTCGAGCTCGGCCTCCTGGATGCGCTGGCCGAACTCGGCGGTGTCGGGAAAACAATGCAGCATCGTCGTCATCCACCAGGAAAAGCGAACCGCCTTCCAGACCCGCGCCAGCGCCTTTTGCGAATAGCAGTCGATGCCAGCCGCGGATTTGTCGCGATAGAAGTCGCACAAACCCGAGAAGAGATAGCGCACGTCGCTGGCAGCGAGGTTCAGACCCTTGGCGCCGGTCGGCGGCACGATGTGGGCGGCGTCGCCGACCAGGAACAGCCGGCCGAAGCGCATCGGCTCGGCAACGAAGGAGCGCAGCGGCGCGATCGATTTCTCGAAGGATGGGCCGGTGACGACGCTTGCCGCCGTCTGCTCGGGCAAGCGGCGGCGCAGCTCGTCCCAGAAGCGCTCGTCCGGCCAGGCTTCGACGCGATCGTCCTGCGGACACTGCACATAATAGCGGCTGCGGTGCGTCGAGCGCATCGAGCACAGGGCAAAACCCCTTTCATGATTGGCGTAGACCAGTTCGTGATCGGCCGGCGGCACTTCGGCCAGCACGCCGAGCCAGCCGAACGGATACTGCCGCTCGAAGATTTTCAGCGCACGCTCGGGCACCGATTTGCGGCTGACGCCGTGATAGCCGTCACAGCCGGCAATGAAGTCGCAATCGATGCGATGCGTGACCCCGTCCTTGTCATAGGTCGCGAAAGGTGCGGCGCCGTCGAAATCGTGCAACGCGACATTTGCCGCCTCGTAGATCGTGGTCAGTCCGTCCGCATCGCGCTTGTCCATCAAATCGTGCGTCACCTCGGTCTGGCCATAGACGGTGACATGCCTGCCGCCGGTCAGTGCCTCGAGGTCGATGCGGTGCAGGCGTCCGTCGAAGGCGAGCGAGATGCCGGAATGCGGCAGTCCTTCCGCGTGCAGCCTTGCCGCCGCGCCGGCCTGTTCCAGCAATTCGACGGTGCCCTGTTCGAGCACCCCTGCCCGCACTCGGCCAAGCACGTGCTCGCGGCTCGCGCGTTCCAGAATGACCGTCTCGACGCCGATGCCGGCCAGAAGCTGCCCAAGCAGCAGGCCGGACGGTCCGGACCCGACGATGACGATTTGCGTGCGCATCAGTGGCCGAGACTTTCGACCTGTGCGGCCAGCTCAGCGGCAAGGCGGAGCGACGCGGCCGTCGCGATGACCATTTGCGGCAGCAATAGCCATTCCAGCGTCCAGGCAGCGCCCGAGCGCTCCTGCTCATGCACGAGCGCGTGATGCATGCCCGCAAGCTGCGTGGCGTTGAAGCGGGCAAGCGCCACCAGCGCTTCGGCCTTCACCGGGTTCTGCTTGTGCGGCATGGCCGAAGAGCCGCCGCCGCCGGAAAGCTCGATCTCGGTTCCACCTTGCGCCATCAGCGCGATGTCCTGGCCGAATTTGCCGAGGCTGCCTGATAGCAGCGACATCAGG
>NZ_RZPI01000602.1:0-3509 GCF_003998715.1 Mesorhizobium sp. M7A.F.Ca.CA.002.15.2.1 | reverse complement strand
GCGTCGGCCGATCAACCGTAAAGACGGAGACGCAACCCGTCGGCAGGCAGGTCCTGAAGCGCTGCGGGGACGGCGGTTGATCGTCGATCTGCAGCGTCACGCCCGGATCAAGGAGGATGCCGAAGGGCAGAAGCAGGGTAGCCGTCGTCGAACCGTCCGGGCGTGCCGCGATCTCCATGGCAAGAAGCCTCTGCCCGTTCTGCTGGACCTGGTCTTGCGCAAGCGAGCACACTCTCGCCTTTTCCCGTACCGAACAGGTCACGCTCCAGTCCTGATAGACCTCACGCAGCGATGAGGGTCCATCCGGGACAGCCGCCACCTGTTGCTGGGCAGACGCCGGCGACATCAATGAGAATAGAATTGCTCCACATGCGGAGACGGCCTTCGGGCCAAGCTTCATGTGCAGACCCATTCGCGGATCTTGCATTTCTCTCCCGTCGCCTCGCAGGCCTGCAAAGCGAGATCCTCCGCTTCCCGACGGGTCTCGGCCGAGTTCACGCCCCAGGGCGTGAAACGGTTCTCCACTTTGTCTGCCACGGCAAGCGCACCGCAGTGCTTGTAGGGAAAGCCGGTCTCGTCGTCATCATTCCAATGGCGATGGTTGCGGAAGACGGTGACGACGTTGCAGGCCTTTCCGCCTGCGTTCTCGCAATATTTCTGTGCGATGTCCTTCGCTTCCTGCCGCTTGTCGGCGCCCCAGAAGAAGCCGTATTTGCTATCGGCCTGCGAATAGGCAATGGCCGCCCATATGCCCTTTTCCTCCTGTTGCGGTTCCGATGGGGCCACAAGGTCGGCTGAGACGACTTGTCCGCTCCACAACAAGGTCAAGCCCAAAACTGCCAAAGCCTGCAATCTCATGGTCGGCATCCTTTCCTTGACCTCACTCGCTTCGCGTCCTACTTCGCCGCCGAAGCAAGGGAGATCACCACACAGCTTTTGCCCGTCGGCAGGAGAAGCGCTTCACCGGCATTGCCGCCGAGCTCGTAGACCTCGACCTGCCCGAGATGGTCGGTGATCTTGCTGCCCTGCGGCAGGATGGATGGGATGTCGGCGCACGGGCTGGCGAATGGCGCCACCCGCACCATCGCCCCTTCGCAACCCGTGGCGGTGGGCGATGCGAAGACGATGCCGGCGGCCGGTCCGCTATAGCGTTCCGACGCATAGTCCATGCCGACAAAGGCCTGGATGGCGTGCTTGTCGGCGGCCTGGTCGTTCCACAGGGATTTGACGCTGTATTTCGTGCCGGTCGTCAGGATCTGTCCGAGCACTGGATAGACGGTCGAGCAGGCCTGCACACCGGCCTGCTTGACATGCTCGAGGAAGGGCGTGTCCGGAAGCACGGGGGCCGCCGCTGTTGCTGCAGGTGCGGCCGTCGCGCCGCCGACCAGATTGGCGACCGCGGCGTAATTCCCGGCGGCGAAGCCAAGCCCCGCCACGACCAATCCCAGCAGTGAATATCCGGCCGCGCGTGGCCAGCGCCTTGGGGGCTCGGCCCGCCTCTGCCGATCCGCCTCGACGCTCGGAGTGCGTTTGGCGGACGTGAACTGGTCCTGCTGGCTCATGGTGGCGCCTCGGTTATTTGAGTGGTGAAAGGGCGTCTGACAGCCCCTTGAGCGTTGCGGTAACGGTGATCGTCTGCCCGTCGACCGTCGAGTAGGAGATCGCCGGCGTCGCGTTCTGCGATATCTGCCGGCGCATGACGGGGCCGACCGGCAACATGCCGACACAGACCATTTCGTTGCAGCCGTTCAGCTGCACGTCGATCGGCTGCTTCTGTCCATCGAATTTCACGGACACCAGGCCATCGCTCCTGGCGTTCGGGGCGGTGCGCAGGATCATGTACGGCTTGCCGTCCTGGGTGGCGGCAAGCGACCAGCTGAAGGCCATCTTGCCGGACGCGTCCTCGATGATCTGCGAGACGTTGCAGACCTTCTTGCGGGCTTTGAGGTTCTCGTCGCAGATCAGCGTCCAGTTGTCGAATGGGCGTATGGTGCGCTGGTAGTCTCCGAGCTTCACCTCGGGCGGGAGCACCACGTCCGAAGGCTTGATCCTGTAGGTCGACGCGACCTGCCCGGCGGCCGGCACGAGGCCGCCGCAAAGCGCCAGGCAGGTCAGGGCAACAAGTCCTTTCATCCCTGCCTCAGTTCAAGGTGAAGCTGATGCCGGCGCCGACGCCGACATGCCCACCCGCTGCCGTGCCCGACAGATTGCCGCGGATGCGGCCGTCCTCGCTGGTGTAGCCCGCACCGAAGGCGAACGCGCCGGCGTCGCGCCAGAGGCCGCCACCCGCCGCGACGCTCAGCTTTCCGGGCCGGTCGTCGTAGCGCAGCGAGGCGGCGGCGAGGCCTATCGCGGCCGCCTGCCGGGCCTCGTCGCGGATGCCGTTGATGTCCGAATTGAGCTGGCCGAGCTTCTGGTCGGTATAGTCGTTGGCCTGCTGCAGGGTCGTGGCGGCTACCTTGTCGGTGTAGTCGTTGGACGTATCGATAGCGTAAGCCACGCGGTTGTCCGTATAGCTCTTGCCGGCGGTCAGGCCCTGGTTCATCTGTTCGACATTGACCGCATCGGTCCCTTTGACGCCGGGGCCGACATTGGAGATGACGACCGGCGCGTTGACGTCGCCACCCTGCAGCGTGATGGTGTTCGACTTGACGCCGCCCGGGGCGTCATAGGTCACCGCGTTCTGGGTGAGGTTTCCGACGCCGGCTTTCAAATCCTCGATCGCCGTGTTGGTGGCGTAGAGCTGCGAGCCGTTGATCGCATCCGTGCTGCCGGCATCGACGCGCCCGGCGGCGACGTTGGTGATCGTCCGCTCGGCGCCGGCATCGCCGACGCTGACGGTTCCGGTCGGAGTCGTTCCGGCGAAGGTGTAGGTCTTGCCGCCGATGACGGTGCTGGAGGTGCCGACGGCTGTCTGCGTCACCGAGCCGGAGCCGAGCGCCACATCGTTGGCGTTGTTGGCCTGCGCACCCTGGCCGAGCGCGACGGCGCCCGCCCCGGTAGCCGTCGAGCCATGGCCCGCAGCCACGCTCTCGGCGCCGCTCGCCACGCTTTCCGGCCCGATCGCCACCGCGTTGGTGCCGCCGGCGATGCTGTCGGCCAGCGTCGAATTGGCGTGGAAGTATTTGATGCCGCCGCCATTGCTGATGGTGGTCAGGGCATTGTCGACGGCCGTCAGGCCGTCATAGACGGTCGAGTAGTTGTTGCCCTGGATAGTGTAGGTCGGGCCGGTGATCGAGCCGTCGGGATTGATCGTGGTAACGCCGCCGAACAGGTCGGTGACGTTTTTCGTCACGCCGCGCAACTGCGAGACGTTGACGCCGTCGGTGTCGGCCGAGCCCGCCGCGACATTGGTCAGCTTGCGTTCGGCCCCGGCGGCGCCGATCGACACCTCGCCGACCGAGGTCTGCGCGCCAGCAAGCCCATAGGCCGCGTAGTTCGTTTGTGCGCCGACCGTGGTGATGGACTGCGCACCAAGCGCGACGCTGTTGATGAAGGTGCTTTGGGCG
>NZ_RZPI01000601.1:0-3517 GCF_003998715.1 Mesorhizobium sp. M7A.F.Ca.CA.002.15.2.1 | reverse complement strand
GTAATCGTGGATGACATGCTCGCCGAGCGGCATTTTCGGCAGCCTCGTCTCCGGTTCCAGCTCGCGCAGGCGAAGCGCCGGCTGGTCGAACAGCGGCAGTCTTTCGGCGGCGCTCTTGCCGTCGAGCGCGCGCACCGCCCACAGGGCTTCGCGACGGTCAAGACCGAGCGAGCGAAAGGCATCGGCCTGCGCCAGTTTTTCGATCTCGCCGACATCGAGGCCGGAGCGCAGCCAGACATCCCTGACGGATACATAGCCTGAGCCGCGCCGCTCGACGAAAGCCTCCATGCGCTCCTTCGACAGGCCCTTGATCTGCCTGAAGCCGAGCCGCAGCGCATGATTTGTCTCGATGACGCCGCGCATTTCGGCATGGCGTGGCAGGATGCGGGCCGGATCGAATGGCGCCTTTTCCAACGTACAATCCCACACCGAAAAATTGACGTCGACGTCGCGGATGTCGACGCCATGGTCGCTTGCGTCGCGCACGAGTTGGGCCGGCTGGTAAAACCCCATCGGCTGCGAATTCAGGATCGCGGCGCAGAACACGTCGGGATAGAAGGTCTTGAACCAGCAGGAGGCATAGACGAGCAGGGCGAAGGAAGCAGCATGGCTTTCAGGAAAGCCGTATTCGCCAAAGCCCTCGATCTGCTTGAAGCAGCGCTCGGCGAAGTCCTTCGTGTAGCCCTTGCCGACCATGCCATTGATCATACGGTCGCGGTAATTGCCGATGGTGCCGGTGCGCTTGAAGGTGGCCATGGCGCGGCGCAGTTCATCGGCTTCGCCCGGTTTGAAACCGCCGGCGACGATGGCGATATTCATCGCCTGTTCCTGGAACAGCGGTACGCCAAGCGTTTTCTTGAGGATCGCTTCCAGCTCCGGCTTTTGATACTCGGCCTGTTCCTTGCCTTGCCGGCGGCGCAGATAGGGATGGACCATGTCGCCCTGGATCGGGCCCGGCCGAACGATCGCCACCTCGATGACGAGATCATAAAAGGTTTTCGGCTGGAGGCGCGGCAGCATCGACATCTGGGCCCGCGATTCGATCTGGAAGACGCCGAGCGTGTCGGCGCGACAGATCATCTTGTAGACCTGCCTGTCCTCCGGCGGCAGGGTGGCCAACACATAGGGCTGCCCATAATCATCCCGCGCATTAGGATAGTGATCCGTGAGCAAGGTGAAGGCGCGTTGCAGGCAGGTCAGCATGCCGAGCGCCAGCACGTCGACTTTCAAGATCTTCACCGCGTCGAGATCGTCCTTGTCCCATTCGACCATCTTGCGCTCGTCCATCGCCGTCTTGACGATAGGCACAATCTCGTCGAGCCGGTCCCTGGTGATGACGAAGCCGCCGACATGCTGGGAGAGATGGCGGGGGAAGCCCATGATCTCATTGGCACGCTCCATCACGTGCCCCGACACCGGGTCGGTGCGGTCGAGGCCGCCGGCGCGGGCTTCCTTCTCGCCAAGCTCCGATGTCGACCAACCCCAGATCGAGCCGGAAAGCGATGCCCTGACATCCTCGGACAGGCCCATCGCCTTCGACACTTCGCGCAGCGCCGAACGGCCGCGATAGCTGATGACGGCGGCGGCAAGTGCCGTGCGCTTGCCGCTGTATTTCTCGTAGATGTACTGGATTACAGTTTCGCGCTTTTCGTGCTCGAAATCGACGTCGATATCCGGCGGCTCGTTTCTCTCCTCGGAAATGAAGCGCTCGAAGAGCGAATCGATTTTTTCCGGCCCCACTTCGGTGATGCCGATGCAGAAGCAGACGACCGAATTGGCGGCTGATCCACGTCCCTGGCAGAGAATATCCTTGCTGCGCGCGAACTTGACGATGTCGTAGACAGTCAGGAAATAGCGGGCATAGTTGAGGCGTTCGATCAAAGCGAGCTCTTCCTCGATGCGCTTGGTCACGGAATCCGGCACACCAGCCGGATAGCGGTTCGCCGCTCCCTCCCGCGCCAGTCGCGCCAGCTCAGCCTGTGGACCAAGACCCGATTCCGTCGGCTCGTCGGGGTAGTTGTACTGGAGGTCGCCGAGCGAAAAAGTCAGCTCTTGCGCAAATCGCAGCGTCTCGGCCAGCGCCTGCGGGTGCCGGCGGAACAGGCGGCCCATCTCCATCGGCGGCTTCAGATGGCGCTCGGCATTGGCGGCCAGTTGTAGCCCGACCTCGGCAACGGGCGTGTTGAGGCGGATCGCGGTCAGCACGTCCTGCAACGGGCGCCGTTCGGCGGTGTGATAAAGAACGTCGTTGGTCGCCATCAGCGGAATGCCGGCGCTCTCGGCAAGTGCTGCCGCCTGCTCGATGCGGAAACGGTCATTGCCGGCGTAGTCGGGCGAAACGCCAAGCCGCAGGTTCCTGCCGAAACGGCCCTTGAGCTCACCAAGCAAGGCAAGACTGTCTTGCGCCCCCGTCGACAGACCGGGCAGGACCGCCAGCGACATCAGGTCACCCCATTCGAGCAGGTCGCCGCGCTGGAGAAGGGTGGCGCCTTTTTCGTTCTCGTCGCGCAGATTGGCTTGCGTCAGCATGCGGCAGAGGTGCCCCCAGCCCTTGCGGTCCTGGGGATAGGCGAGGATGTCCGGCGTGCCGTCGTCAAAAACCAGCCGGCAGCCGGGGTGATAGGAGAGTTTTTCGACCTTGGCCTGCTGCCAGGCGCGCACCACGCCGGCCACCGTGTTGCGATCGGCAAGTCCGATCGCCGAGAAGCCCAGGAGCTTGGCCGCGACCACCAGCTCCTCCGGCTTGGAGGCGCCGCGCAGGAAGGAGAAATTCGACTGGATGCCGAACTCGGCATAGGGAATGACGGTCAGCGCGTTCATGCGAAGACTCCATGCAGGAACCAGCGCGGCGGGACTTGCGAGGCGCCGCCGTAGAGGCCTTGCCGGTAGAGCCAGTAGCGGCGGCCGTCGGCATCCTCGATGCGGAAATAGTCGCGCGTCGATGCCGCCTCGTCGCTTGGCGCTTCCCGCCACCATTCGGCGGCGATGCGTTCCGGCCCTTCGGCGCGCTTGACCCGGTAGAGCGCGCGCCGCCAGCGGAAGTTCAGCGGCGGTCCTTCCGGCATTTCGGTGGCCGGCACATCGATGGGTTCGGGCGAGCGGAACAGCCGGATCGGTCGTTCCGGCGGAAATATGGTTTTTGGTGCCTGCAGCCTGTCCGGCTTCTTCGGCGGCGTGGTCCGGCACGGCGCGTCGGTGAAGGGGATGGTGGCGACGGCACGCTCCGGCAGATGGCTTTCGACCGCGACTGCCCGGAGAACCGCGCCATCGCCGAGCCGGGCGCGGATGCGGTCGGCGAACAGCGCGATATCGGCGCCGTCGTCGGTCACCTCGCCGGCAAGATCGGCCTGCTGCATGTCGAAGGTGGCTGATGCCAACACCGAGAGCCGCACCAGATCGAAACCATAGCCGGCATCGATATCCTGTTCGAGCGCGGCCAGCCTTTCATGGAACAGTTTCTGGATCAGCATGGGTTCGCGCATCGGCCGCGAGGTACCGAGCGCGATGCGGCTGACGG
>NZ_RZPI01000600.1:0-3543 GCF_003998715.1 Mesorhizobium sp. M7A.F.Ca.CA.002.15.2.1 | reverse complement strand
CAACAGGCGCTTGCGCGAGAGCAAGATGCTGCGCGAAAAGCACGTCAACCTGTCGATCGAACTCGACAAGGCGCTGAAGCGGGAATCGCAAGCGCGCCACAGGCTCGACGAGCTGTCGGCGGTCCATGCCACCGAAGCAGCGCGGCTGGCGGAGCTGCTGGCGGCGCTCGGCAAGAGCGAGAAAGAGGAGATGCGGCTGCAGAAGTCGCTCGAGGCGGCACAGGCGAAACTGTCGGAAACGACCGAAGCGGCCCACATGATGGAAGGCGACAAGGAAGCCGAGCTGGCTCGCAGCCAGGCGGAAATGCGCGGGTTGAGCTCGGAGATCCAGAACCTGCAATCGCGGCTTGAGCAGGTGTCGAGCGAAAACGGCGAAGCCGCGGGCGAGATCGCCAGGCTCAAGAGCGAACTGAACGATGCTCTGGCCGAAAAGAAGATCGCCGATGAAAGATTGTCCGCGCTGAGCCAGGAGAGCGAAAGCGACAAGATGAGTCTTTCCAAGGTGAACGCCAACCTTTCTCAGCTGACGCTGCAACAGGCGTCCGAACAGATACAGTTCGACGTGCAGAGGCAGGAGTGCGAGGACCTCAAGGCCGAAATCGCCTCGCTCAATGCCCGGATCAAGGAACTGCTGCCCTATGAGCGGCTCCACAAGGCCACCAATGGCAGGCCGCGCGAGGACGGCGTGGTCGAGATGGCCGGGGCGATGGCGAAGAAAGCACGGACGACGGGCAGGCGGCGCATGCGCAGGAATGTCGGCGCCGCCACCTGAAGCGTGTCGCGCCTGAAGGATTCAGGCGACCCGCTTCAGATCCTTCTTTTGTGCATGGGAGGCCGGCACCTCACCCGGAGAGTAAGTCCAATGGGGCACCGGCCAGGCGGATCGACAGGTCCGCCGCACAGACAAGGTAGCGCGCCGCGGTCCCGCACGGCATTGGTGCGATCACGGAAGGTGCCAGCGGCAATTCCCCTGGCTTGTGATTCGAACCCTTGCGACGACCCGCCGGCCGGAGGCTGCAGACACGCCCAGGATAAGATCGCGGGCCGGCCCGGCGCCTTCTCAGTCGAGCGGTTCGTGCTGGTAAAGCTCGTCCATGCTGAGCGAGGCCAGGGCGCCGAAAGGGGCCTGCTTTTTCACGCGGCCGCCGCTCAGGATGACCACGTCGTCGCAGAACGAGATGGTGCTGTGGTGATGGCTGATGACGATGGTCGTGCGGCGGCCGGCTCTCGACTTCAGGGTCTCGACGATGGCCGCTTCCGACAGCCCGTCCACGGCATTGGTGGCCTCGTCCAGGATGAGGAGATCGGGATCGCGCACCAGGGCTCTCGCCAAGGCGATGCGCTGCCTCTGTCCCGCCGACAGATTGATGCCCCTGTAGCCAACCAGGGTCTCGTAGCCCTGAGGCAGCCTTTCGATGAATTCATGCGCTTCGGCCAGTCTTGCGGCGGCCTCGGCATCGCCGGCAGTCGCGGCATCCTGGCCGTAGGTTATGTTTTCGAAAATGCTGCCGTCGACCAGTTCCAGTTCCTGGCTGGCCAGGGCGATGTGCCGGCGCCACTGGCTGGCATCGATCCGGTCGAGCGGCGATCCATCGACGAGGATGTTGCCGGTGTCCGGTTCGACGAAGCGGCACAGGAGATTGACGATCGTCGTCTTGCCGGCGCCCGAGCGGCCGATCAGCGCCGTCGAGCGGCCACCGCGGATCTCGAATGTCGCCGCGTGCAGCACCACCTCGCGCCGGTCCGTGCCGGAGTAGGTGAATGTCACATCGTCGAACTTGATGCCCTGGCGCAGGCCGTGGAATGGCCCGTCCCCTTGCGGCGGTTGCGGCTTGCCTGTGGGATCCAGCAGCCAAGTCACCTCCTCAAGCGATCCGCTCAGGCCTTGCAGCTGGCTCCACGACCCCTGCAGGGCCCGCATATGCGGCTGCAGCCTGTAGAGCAGGATGACGAAGGCAATGATCAGCGGGAAACTCACCTGCGCCAGCCAGGCGCCGATCACCACCGCCAGGAACAGCATGGCGTGGAGAACCTCCGTCAGCGGCGGCAGCGCTCCCTGGCGCACGAGCAGCGCGAAGGAGGCGCGGCGAACCGCATCCGACGCCGTGTCGAACATCGCCTTTTCCCGGTTCTCCTGTCCGAAGATGCGGATCAGCCGTCCGGCATGCACAAGGTGAAGCATCTGCGAGGCGAGGTGGCCGTTGCGCGAGGCGACGCTGCGGCTTGGCTCCTTCAGATTGGCTGAGAGCATGGCGTGCGCGATCTGGACGAGCGCCAGTCCGAGCGTGACCAAAAGCGTCATGCGCCACGAAAGCAGCAGCAGGAAAGCCAGGAGGATGATGGCGGCCGATGCGCTGACGATGGCCGACAGCATGATCTGGATCGCATCGGAAGCCCGCCAGGATTCGTTGGAGATGATGTTGAGCAGGCGTCCGGGGCTCTGCCGCAGGAAGAACGGGTAGCCGACCCGCAACAGCTGCTCCGACAGGGCGCTGCGGATGGAATGGCTTGCCTTGCCGGAGATGAAGGTCGTCAGCAGCGTGTTGGCGAAGGCGAAGACGTTCTTCAGGATGATCGAGCCGAGGATGGCGGCCGAAATGACGATCAGCCGGTCGCGCTCGCTCAAGCCCGATCCGACGTGCTGGAGGACGGCGGAGAAGCCTGCCATTCCGGCGGCATCCCCGTGTCCCATGATGATGCCCAGCAACGGGATGATCAGGCCGATGCCGAACCCTTCGAGGACGGCGCTGACCAGGCCGAGAATCACCACCGCCGGAAGCAGGCGCAGTTGCCGCTTTCCGAACGCCCGGAACAGCATCGGCAGGTTTGGCGGCAGCATTGGCATTACAGCGTTTCACCTCGCCTGGGCATTGGCTTGTTGATCTTGCCGCACCGGTTCGGCCCGCGGCCGTCTGACCAGCAGGAGAACCGCGAACCTGGCCGCGCCGAGCAAATTCATGGCGACGATCGGCCAGTGCGGCAGGTTGAGTTCACGATCGAAGGCGGGTCCTCCCGCCAATTCCCTGAAAGCCCCTCTTGCGGCCCAGTAGAAATGGCGAAGCAGCCAGGGCGCGTGGCGAACATGCTTCAGGCAGAGCCCGCCATTGCCCAGGCTGTAGTCGCGATGCAGCTTTTCGATGGCTTTGCGATCCCGCCGGCCGTGATGGTGGAAAATCGTCATGTCAGGCACATACTCGACCGCGATGCCGAGCAGCATCGCGCGCACGAGGTAATCGGTATCCTCGGCCGACCGCAATGGTCCGCCGGCGCCGAAGCGTTCGTCGAAATAGCCGATGCGGGCCGCTACATCGCGGTGCATCGTCATGTTGCAGCCCAGCACGAAACCGCCGGGATGAACATCTGGCGTCAGCCGCTCGCGCGCCCACGACCGCTTGATGGTGAACGGCAAATCCCTGGCATCGCCAAGCTCGACACGGCCGCCCCGGATGAGCCATTGTTCCCCGGACGCATAGTGTCGCTCCAGATCGCGCAGATAGTCGCGATGGAGCGCGCAGTCGTCGTCGACGAAGACCAGCACACGGC
>NZ_RZPI01000005.1:0-29664 GCF_003998715.1 Mesorhizobium sp. M7A.F.Ca.CA.002.15.2.1 | reverse complement strand
TGCTGGATCTGCTCGGCCTTGCCGCCCCACAGCCAGTCGTCGTCGTTGAGATTGGGAAAGCCCTTGGAACCCTGGGCGCCGGAGCCATGACATTGTACGCAATTGACCTTGAAAGCGGCGCCACCGGCGGCGATTGCGAATTCGCGCAGGCCGTCGTCCGCGGCGATTTCCGAGACGCTCTTGGACTCCACCGCCGAGATATATTTGCCCTTGGCGGCCTCAGCCGCGGTCAGCTCGTTCCTGACCTCGTTGCGGCTGGAATAGCCGAGCACACCCGTTGTCGCCGAGTGCAACAGAGGCCATGCTGGATAGGCAATGGTGTAGCCTATCGCCCAGACAATGGTGACGTAAAAAGTGATAACCCACCATCTGGGAAGCGGGTTGTTCAGCTCCCGGATACCATCCCATTCGTGGCCGGTGGTCGAGACGCCAGAGATTTCATCGATATGCTCGTCGCTCATGATCACTCGTCCTCGAGCGGAATGCGGGCCGCTTCGTCGGCCAGCCTTCGGCTGCCGGGGCGTAGGGCAAAGGCGATGCACCCCACGAAGAACAGCGCCATCGCAACCAGGCCCCAGCTGTCGGCAAACGCCCGCATCAAATTGTAGGTCATCAGCGTTCTCCTCAGCGGTAGCCGGCGGCTTCGTCGTAATTTTTGAAGTCGACCAGTGTGCCAAGCATCTGCAGGTAGGCGAGCAGGGCATCCATTTCGGTGACCTGTTGCGGGTTGCCGTCGAAGTCGCCGATCTTGGCTTTTGGGTAACGCGCCTCAAGGCCTGATGTGTCGGCATTGGGATCGGCCTGCGCCGCCAGATCCGCATTGGCGTGGGCGATCATGTCATCGGTGTAAGGGACGGCTACAAGCCTGTTGGCGACCAGATGCGTCGAGAAATCCTTCACGTCGATCGGCGTGTCTTTCAGGAACCCATAGCTCGGCATGATCGATTCCGGCACCACCGAGCGCGGGTCGGTAAGATGCGCGACATGCCATGCATTCGAGTAGCGGTCGCCAACTCTGGCGAGATCCGGCCCGGTGCGCTTCGATCCCCACTGGAAGGGGTGATCGTACATGGACTCGGCAGCCAGGCTGTAGTGGCCATAGCGCTCAACTTCGTCGCGGAACGGCCTGATCATCTGGCTATGACAGAGGTAGCAGCCCTCGCGCATATAGATGTTGCGCCCGACAAGTTCGAGCGGCGAATAGGGGCGCATGCCTTCCACCTTCTCGATCGTGTTGTCGAGATAGAAGAGAGGCGCGATCTCGACGATGCCGCCGACCGTCACCACGAGCAGCGAGCCAACGAGAAGAAGCGTGGCGTTCTTCTCGATGATTGCGTGTTTGTCCATCAAGCCCATTACCTGGCTCCTGATCGCGCAGGTCGGATGGCGACGGGGCTCGGCATCGGCTCCTCCTCGCGCTGGTGGCCGAGGATGGTCCTGGTGATGTTCCAGGCCATGATCAGGGCGCCGGAGAGGTACATGGCGCCGCCGATGGCGCGCAGGACATAGTAGGGGTGCATGGCGGCGACGGTTTCGGCGAAGGAGTAGACCAGGAAGCCCTGCTCGCCATATTCGCGCCACATCAGGCCCTGCATGATGCCGGACACCCACATCACCGCGGCGTAGACGACGATCCCGAGTGTCGCCAGCCAGAAGTGCCAGGTGACGAGCCTCAGCGAGTAGAGCCGTTGACGGTTCCAGAGCTTCGGGACCATGTAGTAGATCGCGCCGAACGAGATCATGCCGACCCAGCCGAGCGCACCCGAATGGACGTGCCCGATGGTCCAGTCGGTATAATGCGACAGCGAATTGACCGCCCGGATCGCCATGATGGGGCCTTCGAAGGTCGACATGCCATAGAAGGCGACGGCCATCACCATCATGCGGATGATCGGATCGGTGCGCAGCTTGTCCCAGGCGCCGGACAGCGTCATCAGGCCGTTGATCATGCCGCCCCAGGACGGCATCCACAGCATGATCGAGAACACCATGCCGAGCGTCTGCGCCCAATCGGGCAAGGCGGTGTAGTGCAGGTGATGCGGCCCGGCCCAGATGTAGAGAAAGATGATAGCCCAGAAATGGACGATCGACAGCCGGTACGAATAGACTGGCCGGTTCGCCTGCTTGGGCACGAAATAATACATCATGCCGAGGAAGCCGGCGGTGAGAAAGAAGCCGACCGCGTTGTGGCCGTACCACCATTGCGTCAAGGCGTCCTGGACCCCTGAAAAGGCGGAGTAGCTCTTGGAGCCCGGGAACGAGACTGGTATGGACAGGTTGTTGACCACATGCAGCATCGCGATGGTCACGATGAACGACAGGTAGAACCAGTTGGCCACGTAGATATGCGGTTCCTTGCGCTTCAGGATCGTGCCAAGGAACAGAATGAGGTAGGCGACCCAGACGATGGTCAGCCAGACATCCACATACCATTCGGGTTCGGCGTACTCGCGGCCCTCGGTGATGCCGAGCAGGTAGCCGGTCGCGGCCATGACGATGAACAGCTGGTAGCCCCAGAAGACGAACCAGGCGAGATCACGGCCGAAGAGGCGCGCGCGGCAGGTGCGCTGCACGACATACAGAGACGTGCAAAGCAGCGCGTTGCCGCCGAAGGCGAAAACGACACCGGATGTGTGCAACGGCCGCAAACGACCGAAATTGAACCAGGGCTGGATGTTGAGATCGGGGTAGGCGAGCTGCAGCGCGATCACCACGCCGACCAGCATGCCGACGACACCCCAGAACACGGTGGCGATCGCGCCGTAGCGGATCGGACCATCCATGTAAGCGGATGGGTCAATCGGAGCTGCTGGCCTGAACTCCGTGTTGCGCAACAGGATCGCAGTGAAACCAGCCACTGCGAAGAACAACACCCACATGTGTCGGCGGAAAGGTTCATCCACGCCGAAGCCGGCGGCCACCAGGGCCGCAAAAGCGAACACGCTTAGAAGGACGATCTCTGTGCCGAATTTCATTGCAGATCCCGATCTCGAATCTGGTGGATGCCAAATCCGCAGCGCACTAATCGCGCAGCCGCCGCCCCCTCGCCCTGATCTATGTCAGGCCGCACGATTTTGTGCGGCGCAATCAGCAGGTGGCGAATGAACGAGGAACGCAGCGCGGGCTCACTCCCTCATGGAAGGCGTTCCCTGGGTTGGGCGGGCGCAGACGCGATCGCTGAGGCGAAAGCTGAGGCTCTGCGCGCGTTGGATGCTATTGCCGATGCCCTGCCAAACGTTGTTCGGATCCCATTGGAAACGAACGCGATCGTTCCGCCGAGCCGTGGCAGATTAAGGACCATGCTTCGCCGGTATGTGCCGAAACACACCTGGCGATTGGTCACGTTCCTATCAAAGCCCGAAAGCTGTTTGTCTCGACAACCGTGACGCCGCTTCGTCGAAGGCGCGGCGACATCGCATTAAAAGGCAAACACGGCCCGCCCCGGAGTCATGCGACATGGCCTCGCCGCTTAGGGCCGCTCGCGTCCGCCGCCACAGCGCTTCTCCAGACGGCTTATGCTGTCCACCGTCACATGGCGTGCGTTCTCAATCCGAATCACCCCGTCAGCCCGCAATCGCGTCAGTTGGCGGCTCACGGTCTCGCTGGTGATTCCAAGGAAATCAGACATTTCGGCACGCGTCAGCGGCAGATCGAAGGAGGCCGACCCGGAAGCCGCATCGAGACTGGAATCGATATTCCGGGCCATCATGAGGAGAAAAGTCGCCACCTTTTCCGGAGCTGTCTTGCGCCCCAGCGTCACCATCCACTCGCGCGCCTCATCGAGTTCATTCAGCGTCTGTTTGAGCAGGCGATGCTCGAATTCCCGTGACGCCTTCATCATCCGTTCGACGGCCGCTCGCGGAAACGAACACAGCGTGACTGCTGTTGCCGCTTCCGCATTGATCGAGCTTTCCTCCTTGAAAGGACGTCCCAGAAAATCCGGTGCAAACTGGAGACCGACGATCTGCTGGCGCCCATCCGACAGGCTCTTTGATAGCTTTACCACGCCTGAAAGCACGTTGGAGTAGCTGTCGACGTTCTGTGCCTCGCCGGTCAACTCCATTCCTGACTCGATCCGGCGACGCGAGCAAGTCTTGGCGAGCCCAACCAAATTGTCTGGATCGAGCGCACCGCAGACACCGCGACGCCGTGCCTCGCAAGGGAAGCAAAGAACAGGAATGCCGGAACTATGAATGTCTTGCCGAAAGGTCATGCGTTCGCCTTACCCGATCCTAACTGCCGGCAGGATACCCATCCAGGGTAGAGAAATCCTGCGGCGGTTTGTCCATGAGCGCGGCTGATCGAGATCAGGGTCTGCTTCAGCGATGCGTGCAGTGTTCCGGCGGGCAACACGGTGAACGCGAGATGCAATCGGAAATAGCTGTCAAACTCAGCGAGAACGTCCCACGCTACACCAGCTATCCGACGGCGCCGCATTTCCATTCGGGGATCGATGCTGCCATTTACCGTGGCTGGTTGGAGACGCTGGAAAGCGGCGACGAAATCTCGCTGTACCTGCACATTCCTTACTGCGACAAGCTCTGCTGGTTCTGCGCCTGCCACACCAAGCAGACGCACCAATATGAGCCGGTGGCCGCTTATCTGCGCTCGCTGAATGCCGAAATCGTCACGATTGCCGGTCTGGTGAGCGGCAAGGCACATGTCCGTGCAATCCACTTCGGTGGCGGTTCGCCAACTATTCTGAGGCCCGATGATATGGTTGCTCTTGGAGCGGCCTTGCGGGACAGCTTCGACCTTCTCCCGGATGCTACGGTCAGCATCGAAATCGAAACCAACGACATGGACAAGGCGCGCCTTGATGCACTTGCTCAAATCGGCGTAACGCGGGCGAGCCTCGGCGTGCAGGATTTCGATCCGCAAGTGCAAAAAGCAATTAATCGTGAGCAGAGTTTTTTGCAGACCAAGGCAGTCGTCGACGGGGTTCGTTCGCGGGGCGTCGAATCGGTCAATCTGGACCTGCTCTACGGGCTCCCGAATCAGACACGCGAGACGATCTGTTCCACGGTGGCGCAGGCACTGACCTTGGAGCCAGACCGGATGGCCCTGTTCGGCTACGCACATGTGCCCTGGTTCAAGAAGCATCAGACGATGATCGACGAGGCATGGCTGCCGAGTCCCACTGAGCGTTTCGCCCAATCTCAACTCGCGGCGCGGGCAATTGTCGCCAAGGGATATGAGGCAATAGGACTCGATCATTTCGCGAAGCCCGACGATGCGCTGGCCATAGCGGCCCGCGCAGGGGTTTTGCATCGCAATTTTCAGGGCTACACTGAGGATCGCTGCCCGACACTGATCGGACTTGGCCCTTCGTCCATCGGTCGTTTTCGCCAAGGCTACGTGCAGAACATGGCTTCGACTGCCGGGTACGGGCGCATGGTTGCGGATGGCGGGTTGGCTGCCGTCCGCGGCGTTGCCCTTTCCGACGACGATCGCGTCCGTGGCTGGATCATCGAGCGGCTGATGTGTGATTTTGCCTTCTCGGCAGTCGACCTGGTGGAGCGGTTCGGCAAAGCCGGCGAGCAGCTCCTTCATCGCTCGAGGTCCATCGCACTCCACGATCCTGCCCGAGCGCTTGAATTCGATGGTGACAGTTTCCTCGTACGGACTGAAAGTCGCCCCTTCATTCGAACCATCGCGGCCAAGTTCGATACATATTTCAAAGGGGGAACGGCGAGGCACTCGGTGGCGGTCTGAGCAAAGCACAGTGCGCTCGCCGTTTGGTCGATCGGCGAACCAGCTGCGTTCGTTTTGACCGCTCATAGGCGACTACCGCATCAAATCGTCGACCGTGAACAATCCGAGCCCTAAGCGGCGACCGGCTTCGGCCGGATTTGAAGCAGGGCAATCAAGAGCGACAAAAACCCCTTCAGCCACCTGAGCAGGAGGGAGAAGTTGTAGCCGGCGGCGGCCAGGATGGCGTTGAGGGTGTCGCCCTGCTGGCCGGCGAGGTAGTTGCGGCCCATTCTGTGTTCGCTCTTGATGTGGCCGATGACGGGCTCGACCGCCGACCGCCGTCGCATCTGGCGCTTGATGGCTGGGGTGACGCGGCGTTTCTGGCCCGCGGTGAAGACCCTGAGCTTGTGGCTCTGCGGTGCGTTGTGGCCGCGATAGCCGGCGTCGGCGAGGATGCGGCCGATCTCGTTGCCGATGGTCTTTTCCATGTCGGGGATGACGCTTGCCAGCGTGTGGCCGTCATAGGGATTGCCGGGCAGTGCTTTTGCATGCAGGGCGAACTGGCCGCCCCTGGAGCGCTTCAGCGTGGTGGCCACCGACACCTTCACCCCGAACTCGTAGGGCGCATGCGCCTTGCCCTTGCCGATGCATTCCACCTCGTGTGCGTGCAGGCTGTAGATCTTGCGGCCGCGCTGGCGCTGGCGTTGCTCGAGAACGGTGGCGGCCTGGTAGAGCGGCCATTTGAACAGCGTCCAGCCCCTGATCGCCGGCGATCTGGCGACCAATGTCGCGAATGGTCCGGCCGAGATAGGTCTTGAGCTTGCGTAGCGCCTTGTTGGCCCGCTTGAACTGCTTGGCGTGGGCATAGCGCTGGTGGCTGATCAGCGCCAGCTTGCCGACCCGCACATAACTCTGGCGCAAATGGAGACCCGTCCTCTTGGCCAGCCGCACCAGCCGTTCGCGTGCCCGATGGATGAGCTTGGCGTCGGTCGGGAACATGACGTTCTTCGGCTGCACGGTGGTGTCGACGATCACCTGGCGCGTGTCGGCCGGTTTCATCGCCCCGGTCTTGACCGCGAGGCTGAGGCTCTCCTGCAACAGCACCATAATCCGCTCCTCGCCCATACGGCTGCGCCAACGCGTCATCGAGGAGCGGTCGAACGGCAGCGTATGGCAAAAGAACGTCTCGCCGGTGAGATACTGGAAATAAGGGTTCTCCACCCAGCGCTCGCACAGCACCTCATCCGACAGGTTGAAGGTGTGCTTGAGGATCGCCAGCCCCGCCATCAGCCGGGTCGGCAGCGGCGGCATGCCGGGGCCGTCCGAATAGACGGCGCCGAAACGCTCCTCCAGCACCGGCCAGTCGATCGCCTGCGCCAGCCGCACCAGCTCGTGCTTCATGTTGATGATTTGGTCGAGCCGGGAGCGGAACAGGTCCTGCTCTCCCGTCTCGCGCTTCTCGCGTGGCCTGGACATTCGCTGTCCCCTCGATTCGCCGCCGCCGAACCGAGTGAATCACGCTCCGCGCCACAAGGGAATCGCAAAACCGAATTGCAGGAAAACAGCGTCCAAATACCGCTAATCCTGCAATTCCAAAGCCGCTATCCGCCTCAATCAACAGGCCAGATCAATGGCTTGCGGATAGTTCACGGCCGACTCACTATTTCTATGCTGAACAGTCTCGCCTGAGTATATGTTTTAGCTAGTCGCTAATTAGACGGAATTCTGCCAGTCTGCATTCCCCCCTGATCTGATGTAGAGCAGCTTCCAAGTGGGAATTAGCCCCCCATCGACCGGATCGGGCGACACGAACATGCGCTGAAGGCTTGGCGGAACGGCTACTGGGACCATGATGCTACTCGAATGCAAGATAGTGTCAGAACGTCCCGGGAAGGCTGCAGGCAGGGGATGTCAGGTCAATCAGCCTATAGATATGATACCGCCCATTCGCTGAGACTTCACGATGGGCATAGGAGGTGGGAATTCTTGCCTTGAGATGGACGCGGCTGTCGGAGCAGGCGAGCACGGCAGCAGCGATGGCCTGAACCTTCGGGCCGCTGACAAAAACGTTCACCACCGCACGCGAGCCGAACCCGTCGAGATACGTCTCGAAAGCATCGAGGTGGGCCATCAGCCCGAAAGCCTGGATGTCGCGAACTTCGCCATCTTCGAGCCGGTGGGTTTCACGTACCTTGGCCACCTGTTGATCGAGCAAAGCATCGATATGCGCATTCTTGTCGCTTCTTGGGACGAGGAGCGAGATCCGTTCCGGACTGACGATATCGATCAATCCGTAGAATACGTCGGCATCTCCTCCGATCCCCACGAGCAGGACTTTCTCTTCGCCCATTCCTCCGCTGCCTTGAAGATGAGGGACGGTGACGTATCGGTCCAAGCCGCTGGAAAAATCCTCTTTGCCGATCGCGTTCCCGTAGATACCTTCGGCGTACCCGAATTCGAGAGACTGAATCGACATTTTCTTGAATGCCACCGCAATCAGCCATTGGATGTAGATTCGCGGCATCGTCGAGCACTCGACGAAAACCTTCCGCAGGCTTCCTTCGTATGAGCCACATGAAGCGGCCATCTGAGTGAGCAGGTGATCGAGGAGATTGATGTTCTTCTGATACTCGATGGAAGGCTCGAGGGTGATCACAGTCACTTCGACGCCCCATCGGGTACCCATAGCGATGAGCTTTCGCCGGTTTTCTTCGACGGCTGGGACGTTCGCTTCCTTCAGAGCAAAGTCCAGAACCACGATCTTGCCGACCTTCAGGTCAAGATGGTTTTCGAACGCGGCGAAACGCGTTTCCCATCCAAGCGCGACGATCGCGATATCTGCCTCCATCGTTTCGCAGGTACCTGCATCTCTCGCCTTCTCGGTGACGGCCAGATGGCCGAAGACTCGATACTCGACAGTTGAAGCGGTCATTCGAGATCGCTCTCGAAAAGCGAGTGCTGGAATTCGGTCTTGAGTGCGGGCCGCGCGACGAGCTCCTTAAACACCGAGTCGGCCCAGTCTTCTGGGAGCCGATGCCTGGTAAAAAGCAGGTCGACCATCCGCGCCGCAGGGATTGTGTTGATTTCGTACGGGCCGCGATAGGAGAACCCGAAGTAAGGTGCAAATCGCCGATGCAATCTGATCATCATCTCCTTCGATGCGGGGTCGGCGCGGTCCACCTCAAAGTTGCCGGCGGCGGAGACCTCCCGGATAAACCCATCCCTTTCCGCCCGACGCAGGACCTCGTCCAGTTTTCCGCTGGGTTGCTCCAGTCGGTTCACCAGCGAGCGCATTTCCTTTAGATCAACCCTGAAAATGCCTCTCTCTGTCGTTCCTAGAGCATTTTCTTCGGCAAACTCTGTCTGGAGGCGAGCGGTCAGGTAACCCAACGCCCGCACCATGCGCACGCTCTCTTCTTCGTACGGATGTGAAAGCGCCTGAAGTCCATCAAGCTTCCGTTGAGAGGCGGCGTTCACAGCCTGTCTCTGCTGTTCGAGATGAATCTGTAAATCCGAGTTGATGAATTCCACCAGTTTTCGTGGATCACTGGAACTCGGAACACTGCGGCGGAAGATCTCTCCCATTATATCAAGGAAATCGCGTATACAGACGTCGCTCAATGATGTGATGATCTGGTGCCCTACGTACGGGTAGTCATGCAGACGCAGCATCTGGCACGCTTTCAGAAAAGCCCATCCCTGTTTCCGGGCGATCGACCTCTTCAGATTTGAAGCATCCGCCTTGCTCATGGGCCGGCGCTTAATTTCCGGGTTCATGAGCGCGAGCGCCAGCCCTTCGGCATAAGGGCGCGCTTTTCGATCAAGAAGGAATTGCTGCTGATCCGCCGTCCTCAAATTCACGGAGAGGAATTCACGTGCTGCATCAGCAAGTGCCACAAGCTCTTCTCTGCCCTCGGAATGACCCGATATGATAACCCGCTCGATGATGTCATTGACGGAAAGCCGCCCCAGCCGGTTTTTGAGCGAAAACGCGCTGAGCGCATCGTTGCGCTCGAGATCACTCCGCAGATGGTCAGGAAGCGCATAGTACAGCCGAAGCGACGACACGTTCTCGCACAGCGTGGCGAACTCCCTCGGATCGACTGAATCAAGATTCTCGACGTCCCGGTCAGCATTCGAGAGCGACTGGCCGGGTATGATCGTCCGGATCGTGTCGTAGAGGCCGCCGATGTAGGCGAGGACCCATTTCACGTTGCCGCGCGTCTTTCTCACCAAGGTGTTCAGGAACTGCTGTTGGAGCGGTGTCAGTGCTTCACAGTCGTCAATCAGTATCTTGAAGAAGGGCGCCCTGTCACCGGCGAAAGATGGGCCATTTAAAAGTGGAGTGATCGCGGTCGCGACCTTGTTAATGATCGCGCCAGGGTCTGTTGCTCTGAAGCCGGTCGCTCCGGCATCGGCGGCAAAGAAGAACGCGTTGAAGCATTCGTCGACGTACCGGGTTATCCCACCCCGCAGCTCATCGATGCTGAAGAAGTCGAGACGGGCAGGTTGGGGTATGAAGTGCAGCACTTCGCGATGCAGTGCCAGGGCGACGTCCCTATCTTCGGAGGCCCGGTATTTCAAGTGGCCGTCGCGTCTGAGCTGGCCGATGCTCTCGAGCAGGCGTTCGACTATCTTCAGCTCCAGATAGTGAGAGAAGATTACGAATTGCCGCGGGATCACGGCGGCCGTGTCGAAGCGTATCCGCTCCGGAATGAG
Source organism: Mesorhizobium sp. M7A.F.Ca.CA.002.15.2.1 (assembly GCF_003998715.1). Lineage (NCBI taxonomy): Bacteria > Pseudomonadati > Pseudomonadota > Alphaproteobacteria > Hyphomicrobiales > Phyllobacteriaceae > Mesorhizobium > Mesorhizobium sp. M7A.F.Ca.CA.002.15.2.1. The sequence continues at coordinate 19,251 of NZ_RZPI01000005.1, read as the reverse complement.
GTTCAGAACGGCGTTGTCGATTAGGGGCGAGAATGTCTCATTGAGCTGGAAGAAGACGCCATACCAAGCGAGCTTGCCGACTTGGTCCGAGAGACTTTTGTCTTCAAGAATATGGACTGTGGAAAGCGAGCGAAGAATGCTGGTCTTGCCGCTGCCTCTCGTCCCTGCGACGAAGACCGGCTTGGCGGCGGCAGAAATCAACGCCGACTTCTGACTGAACCACAGTATCGGGCGGCTTTCGTACTCGATCCTGTTGGGGCCGAACGGATTCTCCATCGCTATTCGTCCCTTACCTTAATGCGCCAAGCCGAGTTTGCCTTGGTGAGGCCGTCTATCTCGATGAAGCGCGCCGCTTGGAGCATCAGAAGAGAGTCTTCCAGATCTAGCCCGAGCTCGGCGGAGGCAGCAATCTCAGTGATCTCGTCCCAGAAGAGTAACCCATTCCCGCGCCTGGTGGCATGGTCGCGCAGTCGGCGCAGCAGGTCAAACGTGTCGTTGTTCAGAAAGGCCTTGCCGTTGGACATGGTCGAAATAAAGCAATGTTCGCCTTCCATGACCGTCCCGTCGGCGACATTGGTGCGGTAGGGTATAAGTCGGATGCCGACGAGCTCTCCCTGATCGGTCGTGAAGAAGACGAGCTCATTGAAACCTGACTGTATCTCTGGTGCTGAGATGCAGATCAATTTGCCGTCCGGAAACCTTGGATCGTTGACGATCTCGACCGGATCAGCATGTATGTGTCCATGCAGGTAGACGATAGGCTTGTTGCCCTGCAGCAGCTGAGTTCTGACAAATCCGCTGTTGAGCATCTCCGCGTATGGCGTAATGCGCGGAGTCTTTTGTGGCAGCAGATTGTGATGGCCGATTATGATGCCGTAACGCATGTCGGGCTGCTGGAGCAATTCCTGTAGGCCTGCAAGCATCTCACGCGAGATGTATGGCGTGTCCATCTGACCGTAATACTCGTCGTCGGACGCCTCCTTGTCTGGATCGCTGGGAGGTGTCGCGGGCGAATGTCCCGAGATGTCCGGCGAGCCGAGATCTAGAGGCTCTGTAGAAGGACTGAGTGCCTCGAGACGATCACGAAGGAACGCGGGAAGGTTTTGAAGCTCCCAACTGCCTATCGCTGTGTTGACGAGGATGAAGTTTGCGCCTGCGGATCCTGTCGGAAGTCTGAAGTGCACGGGTTGGTCCACGGGAACGGTCTGCCAACCCAAGCGGGCGGCTAAACTCGCCATTTCGCTGAATTTCTCAGTCGGTCCAAGTTCGCGCGCGTCATCACGGTTCACATCGTGATTTCCCGGTACGAATATCAACGGAAGCGCCTTTGAACTGCGTCCCTGTGCGCGGCAGAGCAACGTGAAATGCTGGAATGCCGAAGCAATGAAGGTCTTGTCGCCACGGCTCGTGAAATCCCCCATGAAGGCGATCGAATCCAAGGGCTTCGAAGTCGTCAGCCGCCGAAGTTTCGTCAAGACGGCACGCAGCGAAGACGCGCGTAGCTTCTGCGTTATTTTCGGAGCGAACTTGCTATCCTTGGCATCGATGTTGCTAGAGGAAGGATGCCAGTCCGGATAGTGAATATCGCCTACTTGAAGGATTCGCACCCGCCGCATAACTCGCCCCCCTGCCGAGAGCCATAGACTAATCCGTTCGCTTTTGCCAAGCGCGAACGATCATCCGCAGTGTCCTTAACGAGGTAGCCTGCACTTTTCGAGAATTGCCACGGCGGCTATTTTTCGGCTGTGAAGCACACGAGACCCGTGACGTGAGACCCAGTTGCTCAATGCCCAGTTGCTCAATGAGCTTTCTTACGAATAAGGGAGAATTTCCGCGGCCGGACTATCTCTGAGCGAGCGTGCATGACTGCCAACGGAAGGTCTTGCACGCACCCTTGCGATCTTGAGCAATGGTCGCCATGACTTTCTTCTTGCAGGCTTTTGAGTGGCCCAGCCTGCGATCACCAGACCCCACCGATTCTAAAGAGCGTGGCAGATGGGATAGTCGAGGTTGCCCGTGCACAGTCACGCTCAGGGCTTGCGCCGCCCAGAGGACACGCTGAAAAGGCAGATTGGGGCGCAAGCACGCCATTCACGAGAGGTTCGACATGAAGACCATGCAAGAAAAAGACATTCCGGCATTCGTACAAGCAGTTGTGGACGCCGGCTGCAAAATTTGCGCGATTGGCAACTTGGGATACGTCTTTGGCGATGCTGATTTCACGCCAGCGCAACGGAGGGCCGTCGAGCCACAGCTGCGTAGGATTGCTGAAATCTACGGCGAACGCGATCATCTCATGAACGAGATAGCTGTATATCTGCGGTCGATCGGACGCCATGTCGAGGTTGAGCCGAAGACAGGTATTTCCTGATGGCCGTGATCGCGAGAAGCCGTCTTCCAACCTCTGAATCCTAAAGGAGGTGACCCCCAAGGCCGTTCGTCACCTTCGACCAGAATAACCACATCCGTGACCGCCTGAGCTACTTGGTCGATACGCGCACATGGCCAATACAGTTTCTCCATCCTTCACGAAGCGAATGAGGCTTTGGCCATTCAGCCCCGGTCTACGGGGCGTGACTTGTCCCCGATGCATGCGCGAGCTCTCCGCCCGGCTGGCCGCCGGTCGTCGCCACCGGCCGAAGGCGCCCGAATGCGCTTGACAAGATAGCGTCAGCCCGTTCAACCTAAGGCATTCACCAGGGGAGTCCCGGCAAGGGGCTGAGATACTGCTGGCTTTCGCGGCGCAGTGACCCGTTGAACCTGATCCAGTTCATACTGGCGTAGGGACGGTGCAAGCGCTTTGCGGGAGTTTACGCCCGAGGTCCTGTTGCAGCAGGTCTACAGAAGCGTCTTTTCATCCTTCCGGCACAGAACTGGGTCTCCAATGCATGAGCAAAGGAGCCTCACGATGAATGCCCTCACCCCCGCCGTATCGACGGGACCACTGCCCGCCTCGCGGAAAATCCACAAGCCCGGCGTCCTCTACCCGCAGATCAGGGTGCCGATGCGCGAGATTTCCGTCCATCCGACGGCCGGCGAACCGCCCGTCACCGTCTACGATCCGTCCGGCCCCTACACCGATCCATCAGTCGAAACCAGCATCGAAAAAGGCCTTGCCCGGCTTCGCCACGAATGGGTCACGGCGCGTGGCGATGTCGAAGCCTATGACGGCCGCCACGTCCGGCCGGAAGACAATGGATTCGCCACCGGCGAGCGCCTGACACCGGAATTTCCGATACGCAATCGGCCGCTCAAGGCCAAGCAGGGCAAGGCGGTGACCCAACTTGCCTATGCGCGCGCCGGCATCATCACGCCAGAAATGGAGTTCGTAGCCATCCGCGAGAATCTCGGCCGCGAGGTGATGCGCGGCAAGCTGCAACGCGACGGCGAAGCCTTCGGCGCGGCGATCCCAGATTTCGTCACACCCGAATTCGTGCGCGACGAGGTGGCGCGCGGGCGCGCAATCATTCCCGCCAACATCAATCATCCCGAGAGCGAGCCGATGATCATCGGTCGCAATTTTCTGGTCAAGATCAACGCCAACATCGGTAACTCGGCTGTCACATCGTCGATGGCCGAAGAGGTCGAAAAAATGGTCTGGGCTATCCGCTGGGGCGCGGACACGGTGATGGACCTGTCGACCGGCCGCAACATCCACAACATCCGCGACTGGATCGTGCGCAATGCGCCGGTGCCGATCGGTACGGTGCCGCTCTATCAGGCGCTGGAAAAGGTCAACGGCATCGCCGAGGATCTGAACTGGGAGGTCTACCGCGACACGCTGATCGAGCAGGCCGAGCAAGGCGTCGACTATTTCACCATCCACGCCGGCGTGCGGCTGCACTACATCCCGCTGACCGTCGACCGGGTCACGGGCATCGTCTCGCGCGGCGGCTCGATCATGGCCAAATGGTGCCTGCACCATCACCGGGAGAGCTTCCTCTACGAGCATTTCGAGGAGATCTGCGACATCGCCAGAGCCTATGACGTCTCCTTCTCGCTCGGCGACGGCCTTCGTCCCGGTTCAATCGCCGATGCGAACGACGCGGCGCAATTCGCCGAACTGGAAACACTTGGAGAACTCACCAAGATTGCCTGGGCAAAGGACTGCCAGGTGATGATCGAAGGCCCGGGCCATGTCCCCATGCACAAGATCAAGCAGAACATGGACAAGCAGCTCGCAGTGTGCGGTGAGGCGCCGTTCTACACGTTGGGGCCGCTGACGACCGACATCGCGCCGGGCTATGACCACATCACCTCAGGGATAGGTGCCGCCATGATAGGCTGGTTCGGCACCGCAATGCTTTGCTACGTCACGCCGAAAGAGCATCTCGGCCTTCCCGACCGCAACGACGTCAAGATTGGCGTGATCACCTACAAGATAGCCGCCCATGCAGCCGATCTGGCGAAGGGCCATCCGGCAGCGAAAACCAGGGATGATGCCCTTTCGCGCGCGCGCTTCGAGTTCCGCTGGGAGGACCAGTTCAACCTGTCGCTCGACCCCGAAACCGCACGGTCCTTCCACGACCAGACCTTGCCCAAGGAGGCGCACAAGCTGGCACATTTTTGTTCGATGTGCGGGCCGAAATTCTGCTCCATGCGCATTTCCCACGACATCCGTGCCGAGGCCCAGAAGGAAGGCATGGCGGCAATGGCGGCAAAATACCGGGAGGGCGGCGATCTCTACATGCAGGCGGACGAGACTGGCGTACCGGTCGTGCCAGAGGCTCCCAAACCATCATGAGGGTGCTCGTCAAAGGGGCCGGCGTTGCCGGCCTCACCGTCGCTTTCGAACTCGCCGCCCGCGGCGCGACGGTCACCGTCGCCGAGATGCGGCATGGCCTTGGTGGCAACGCGTCGTGGTTCGCCGGCGGCATGCTGGCGCCATGGTGCGAGCGCGAAAGCGCGGAGCAGCCGGTGCTGGATCTCGGACGCGATGCTGCCGACTGGTGGGATGCGGTGCTGTCGGGTCAGGTGACACGGGCCGGGACATTGGTCGTGGCCGCGCCGCGTGATGCCGGTGAGCTTGACCGGTTCGCCAGTCGCACGTCAGGGCATCGGCGCGTCGATGAAAACGAAATTGCGCTCCTGGAACCCGACCTCGCCGGCCGCTTCCGGCGTGGATTGCTCTTCCCCGACGAGGCTCACCTCGACCCACGCCCGGCGATGGCGGCACTTCATGACAAGCTTGCGACCATGGGTGTCAAATTCCACTTCGGCTGCGACGCCCGGCCTGTTTCGGGATTCGCCCGTCAGATAGACTGCATGGGAATGGCAGCGGCCGATGACAGGCTGCGCGGTGTTCGCGGCGAAATGCTGATCCTTCGCACGCCTGATGTCTCGCTGTCGCGGCCGGTCCGTTTGCTTCATCCACGCTTTCCGCTTTATGCCGTGCCGCGCACCGATCACCGTTTCATGATCGGAGCGACGATGATTGAAAGCCAGAGCGCCGGACCGGTGACGGCGCGTTCCATGATGGAGCTGCTGGGCGCCGCCCATGCCCTCCATCCGGCCTTTGGTGAGGCCGAGATCGTTGAAACCGGTGTGGGTGTCCGTCCGGCATTTCCCGACAATTTGCCACGCGTCGAAACAGACGGTGAGATCATCGCGATCAACGGTCTTTATCGTCACGGTTTTCTCCTCGCCCCCGCCATGGCGCGCCAGGCTGCCGACCTGGTTTTCAGTCAAGACAGAACCAAGGAGCATGCTCATGAAACTGATGGTCAACGGCGAGGCGCGTGAGATTGCCGCCACCACGCTGGCCGAGTTGCTTGCCGCGCTCGACTATGAGGGCGATTGGCTCGCCACCGCCGTCAACAGCGACCTCGTGCACAAAGCCAACCGCGCGGAGTTCCAGTTGAGCGACGGCGACCGGATCGAAATCCTCTCGCCCATGCAGGGCGGCTAGCATGTTGGAGCTTTATGGAACCGAGCTTTCGTCGCGCCTGCTTCTCGGCACGGCTCAGTATCCTTCGCCGGCCATCCTTGCCGATGCAGTCAAGGCATCGGGCACGTCGGTGGTGACCGTCTCGTTGCGGCGTGAGATGGCGGGCGGTAGGGCCGGCGAACAATTCTGGTCGTTGATCCGCTCGCTGGGCGCCAGAACCCTGCCCAATACCGCCGGCTGCCTCTCCGTCAAGGAAGCCGTCACCACCGCGAAAATGGCGCGCGAGGTCTTCGGCACCAACTGGATCAAGCTCGAAGTGATCGGCAATCACGACACGCTACAGCCGGATGTGTTCGGTCTGGTTGAAGCCGCCCGCATCCTGTGCGAGGACGGCTTTGCGGTATTCCCCTATACCACCGACGATCTCGTTGTCGCCGAGCGGCTGCTGGAAGCGGGCTGCAAGGTCCTGATGCCGTGGTGCGCACCGATCGGTTCCGCCTTGGGACCGGTCAACATGACGGCGCTGCGCTCGATGCGCGGATATTTCCCTGGCGTCCCGCTGATTGTGGATGCGGGGCTCGGACGGCCGTCGCACGCGGCCACCGTCATGGAACTCGGCTTTGACGCCGTGCTCCTGAACACAGCGGTCGCCAAGGCGGCAGATCCGGTCGGCATGGCGCGTGCTTTCGGTAAGGCGGTCGACGCCGGTCGTGAGGCGTTCAGTTCGGGAATGCTCGAACCGCGCGACGTCGCCGTGCCATCGACACCGATGGTCGGCAGGGCCGTTTTTTCATGAAGCTCGATCCCTTCTACCTGATCGTCGACAGCGCCGCCTGGATCGAAAGGTTGGCGCCGCTCGGCGTCAAGCTGATTCAGCTTCGCATCAAAACCATGGATGAAACCGGGCTGCGCGCGGAGATCCGCAAGTCGAAGGCCTGGTGTGTCCAACACAAAAGCCAGCTCATCATCAATGATTATTGGCGCCTGGCAATCGAGGAAGGCTGCGATTTCGTGCATCTGGGCCAGGAGGATTTGCAAACGGCCGACCTCTCGAGGATACGGGCAGCGGGCGTCAGGCTCGGATTGAGCACGCATGATCATGTCGAGCTGGAAACGGCCATGTTTGCCGAGCCCGACTATGTCGCGCTCGGTCCGATCTATCCCACCACTTTGAAGAAAATGAAGTGGGCACCGCAAGGGCTAGAGCGGATCAGCGAGTGGAAGCGGCGGGTGGCGCCGATCCCATTGGTCGCCATCGGCGGCCTCAACCCCGACCGCCTCGACGGCGTCTTTGAGGCCGGCGCCAACAGCGCCGCAGTGGTCACGGACATCACGTTGAGCTTCGACCCCGAAGCGCGCACGCGAGAATGGATCGAAAAGACGGACCGATGGCGATGAGACGAGAACCGCATGTGCTTGTCGTTGGCGGATCAGATTCCAGCGGGGGTGCTGGAATAGCACGCGACATCGAGACGATCTCTGCCGTTGGCGTGCGCACCTGTCTCGCCGTCACAGCGCTAACGGTGCAAACGCACGACGCCGTGATCGAAATCCATCATTCGCCACCCAGCATGGTGGCCAATCAGATGTGTGCCGCGCTACAGGCCAACGACGTAGCCACAATCAAGATCGGCATGCTGGCGACTGCCAAGATCATTGTTGCCGTTGCCGCAGTGCTGCGCAAATTTCCGCAAGTGCCGGCAGTACTCGACCCTGTGCTGGCCTCCACCTCAGGCCGCGCACTTCTGGAAGCAGGCGCTATCGCTGCCATGAAGCGCGATTTGATGCCGCTTTGCTGCATTGTCACGCCCAACCTTCCTGAACTGGCGCTCCTTACTGGTTCCGAACCGGCTTCGGATGAGGACGGTGCGCTCCAACAAGGACAAAGACTGCAGGCCGTCGGCCCTCAGGCCCTGCTGATCAAGGGTGGGCACGCGTCGGGTCCCCGATCGGCCGATATTCTGTTACGCTCCGATCATGAACCCATCCACTTCGACACGCCGCGCCTTGCTATATCGATGCGCGGAACAGGTTGCATGCTGGCCAGCGCGATTGCGGCGCATCTGGCGAAGGCGAAGTCGCTCGAAGATAGCGTGCGCGAAGGCAAGCTGTTTGTGTTCGAGAAGCTTCAGAAATGCCGGCTGAATAATCACAACGTTCTGCGTCCAGCCAAGCAGACCCATTTTCCAGAATTTTTCCAGTAGCGAGACTGGAGGGCTACTGCTTCTCTATGCCATCCTTACAACGCGTTGAGTTCCACTGTGCCGTCCAGAATTATCTGTCGTTGTCCAGAATTAAGCCGGGCTTAGAACTGAAACGAACCCGCCGAAAGGTACGAGCGGCCCTCACTCGATAAGGGTTACCAAACCTATTCCTGTGGGCTACCAATCCGCGTGGTGGGTGGCCTTAGGTTACCAATCAGTGTGGCGTCCGGAATTATCTGCCTCTCTCCGGAATTAAGCCGAGATTAGAAGATCGGTGCGGTATTGCGCCCGGTCAAACCGTGTCGATTTGCGGCGTAGCCGACGTGTCTCACGCTTGGCGGCGTCGCACGCTGGTCCCGATTGTCGCCCGAATATCTGCCTACCGGCGACAGTGAATGCGCCAAGCTAGACCTTCGTCGATAGGGCGGCTCCGGTTTACCAATCCTGTCGTCCTAGGTTGACCAATCCGTTGTCGACCGTGAGCGGGTTTACCAATAAGGGCGGCTATATTCTGCGCAAACCCAATCACCTGATGCCAATCCAGAATTAATCGTCATTAAGGGCATTGGTAAACTCAGTCTGAAACCCCACCCTTAGCCAGAAAACTCTCCTGTTTTCAATCGCATAGCCCGCCCGCCAGCAACCGATAATTCGGGACCGGTAAACCCGTGAAAGGCCCAATAATTCCGGACGTCACACCAGTCTGCCCTTTTATGCGACTTTTCGAGCACAGACCGGGAACATCTGACCGTTTCCATTCATCGCCCAAGGCCGGTTTAGCGCTGGAAAAGCCAAAGTGCGGGAGTAAGAATGGCCGCAACGGGGCCGGAAGCCGTCGGTCAGCTTTCGGGGAGTGATCCCGGTAAGTTCGCAACTCATTCGCTTCTTTTCTGCAGTCCCCGCCATTACGAGTTGGCGGTGTCGGTCGCCGAGGGGATCAACGCCATTACTGCGGCTAGTTCGGCCCTCCGGACGAGGAATGGCATGCGCGTCGTCCCATAGTGCTTGGCAAGATGGAAGCGGTGCATGCCTCCTACGATGTGAACTTGGCCTTGGTACTCGCCGAGCAAAGGCGGTGTGACACCGCGGCCATGCAGCCATCGGTAGGCGATCCCACAGCTCTTGCTCTTGTAACGTTGATGCCAAGGACCCTTGTCCCTGCTGGCGGCGTAGGTAAGCCTGCCGCCAACGTCAGTGACATCAGCGTCGATAAGAATGAAATCCGTCGAAGCGTGGTCGCTGGGATCATCGCCGTCGAACGCGAGATAGAAGTTTGCAGGATCGCAGTCCCATATCGCAGTCAGTGCAACCGGAATGTTCTTTCTTCCTTTGCACCAGATGTCGACCTTGCGTTTCTCCTGAGCGCGGGCGACCTCGAAGGCTTCGTCTAGTTTTCCTTCCGCGACATCCATGGCTGTGATGACGTTCAAGCCAAGGGCCGTCAGACGGTTGATCTCGTCCACGTTCGCCATGCCTTCTCCTCTGGCAGCAGATTATTATCCACCGTTGGAAGATGCGGCGGCAATCCAAGCCTGAGGCACGAGGGCCTGTCCACGCCATTCCTCAATCAACTTGACTCCGGGAAGCTTGCCCCAGACGTCCTCATCTGCATGATCCAGCACGATGATCTGGAGGCGACCTTTCGCGGCCATGACCTCAGCGCCTAGGAGCGCAAAGACCTTCCTGACGGCGACCACGTCCTGATCCCTCCACGCGATGAGGTCGGGGCCCTCGTCGCCCGCCGCCCGCTTAGGAAAATAGACTTGGCTAGGTTGGTCGAAGATCAGCTGACCAGGGACTGGGTGATGAGGTTCGGCCAGGAAGTAGTGCTGCAGCGCAAGCATTAGTGCGACGTGATACGCGAGCCAATTGGCGCCGCTGCCAATCTCCCACAGGTAGTCCTCACGCGTTCCCCTAGTCACCTTGACGGTCAGGTCTTCAATCAACAGCCTAATCGGGGCCTCGGGCCACTCCGCGTCAAGCTGCGGAATCAGCCGATTGGCATGATGGGAGACTTGGTGCAACGCGTTGAATAGCTTGCGCTGGATGTCGGCCTCGGAGATCGTCTTTTGCAGCGTTGCAATATCGGCCTGCAGCGAGGTGAGTTCCTGCCGCAAATCCGACGACTGGTCGGCGCGGTCGTAGACGTGCAACGCCTGCTCCAATCGACCGAGGAAGCGCTCAAGCCTATCGAAGCGATTGGCCTCGTCTCGGGCGACGTCAGAGTCCCGTTCCAGCACCGCTATCTCGCTACGGACATCGTTCAACTCAGATAGGACCGCTTCAGCGGCGCCGCGCTGGCGCAGGATTTCCTTGTCAAGCGTGTTAGACATCGCAGGGTGGGTCCGCAGTCGGATCTCCAGACCGCCGAGGTTGTCGCAAAGGGCCAAGACCTTCTCGCGGCCGCCGTCCCCGAGTGCGACCAACGGATCGGCGAACTCGTCGGCCAAGTCCCTCAGCCACGTGGAAAGGTCCAAGCGGTCACGTTGGATGCGCATGGCGTCGCCGTACGCCTCGCTGCTCTCCACCAGACGGCGCAGTTCGTTCAGGCGCTGACGATGCTCGGTAAGTCGCGCGGCGATTTCAGTTTCCGACGCACGAAGGGTTTCCAGACGCGTCAGCACCACATCGATGCCGGCCAGGCTTGGTCGAGCAAGACTTGAGTTGCTGTTCGACACGCGCCGAAGCAGGTCAACAACGTCACTCCAGTCCTTCGGCACTTCAGTGGAGGAATCGACTAGGCCAAGTTCGACTGCCTGACGCAGCCACGCCTCCGCCTCCGCCCGCCAAGCGCCAGTTGCCGACACGATCGCGCGTAGCTCAGCCTCCTTCCGGCGGAGGTTGCGCTGGAGCCGATCGATCTCAAACCGCGCCTGGAGAATCTTTGCCGTGACCGCGCCCAGAACGTACGGGAAGATGGTCTTTAGCTTCTCCCGGTGTTCCGTCGTATCGGCCTTGAAAAACATCACGTCGGGATTGGCGATCACGTTCTGAGGTTGGAACGTGAAGGCCATGAGGTCGCGGAAGCTTGGCCTTTGCTTGAATCCATTCTCTGTACCTGGTTCGAAGTCGAGGTCAGTCAGTCCTGCCAGGCGGTTCATCGCGCGCTTGACCGTGTCGACATTGGTGGTCTTGTCGGTGATCGTCTCCGGAATTTCGACCTGTGCGCCCTCCAGCAGCACCATGTCGCCTGTGCTCTGTTGGTCCCCCGGTTCGCGTCGCGCCAAGAGCTTTTCGCCCTCCAGCGTCTCGATCAGAATGCCGAACCAGCTGCAGTTCTCGCGGATTACGCCCACCGGAATCGCGCATTTCTCCGAGCCCAGACAGTAATCAACAATAGGGATAACGGCGGACTTCCCGGTCTTCGACGCGCCGCTGATGACGTTGACGACACCGGGCTCGAACTTGACGACCCGCGGCGCTGCACCATTGCGGGGCCAAAGGATCAGTTTTCGAAGCTGGAAATACATCTAGAACTCCACCCGTAACAGGTTGGCCACCTGCGCGGTCCCCAGGTTCGAAAACCAGAAACCCAATTTCTCCGAGGCAGGTCCGAGGTGCTTGACGCGCTCTGGAAGGACGAGCCTCCTCGGTTTCGGTTCTGGTACGTTTGCTCTTAAAGTAGCATCCTTGTAATCCACGGACAGCAGCCGCCCGCTCACACCGACAGCGGCCGATTGCAATGTCAGAGTACGCAGCAGCAGCGCTCGCTCGTGGACGGCGAGGAGTTGTTCCCGTTCCTTCCCGAGCTTGGCCGCGAAGAGCGCCAGTCCAGAGGGTCGGTTTGTCGAAGTCACGATTTCGAGCGTTGCGCGATGCAGGACGATTGGCAGCACGAGAAACGCCAAGGCGAACGGCGCTGGACGTTCGTCCTCAGCCTGGAAACCTTGGCCAAATTGCCACAATGCGAAAGCCCCAAGTCCTGGATTCTGGACAAGGGCGAGGTCGCTGAGCGGTAGGTGCGATCGGCCAGCCTCAATCAAGTCGCTGGCTCCAAAAGAGTCTGGTAGTCGGGATGCCAGCCGAGGCGCAGGCCGTGGGCAAGGGCGTTGAATGATCCGTGGACGAAATGACCGGGGACGACTCGACCATCGAGTGGAGGCTGCAACTGCGCGCAGCGCCTGTAAACTATTCTACCACGAACCGTTGCGGGGTGTCCGGCCTGTATGTCGTGCACCTCTGCACTGACGTGCTCATAGCGACCGACAAGATCATCGTCCCAGTCACTTAGGTTCTTCTCAAAGATTAGCCCGCTTTCGCCCCAGATCGAGATGTCGGCGAGCGTCCTAAGGTAATCGCTAACAGCCCGGACGCACGCTTCGTCTCCCACCTCGATCAGCTCGAGTTGGCGGACGAAGGCGGGACGGTCGGCGATCAATTGTTCGATGGCCTCGACAGGCGGTTGCTTGGTGAAAGACGACAGCAGCCCTGGAAGGTTGTTCTTCTGAACAAATGCTCTTTGCTCGGCCTGAAACGCGTCCACGTCCAAGATGGCGGGCTTGCCAGCTCTAATCAGCCTGTCCGCCGCCTCCTTCGCAGCGCCGATCGCGCGTTCGCACACTAGGTCGATGATGAGCGGAGAGACCGTCGGCTTGAAGATCGCGCGTATCGGATCGACGGGATCTGCATCGACGCTGATAACGGCGAGATTCTTGACCAAGGCGGCGCAATGAGCCGCATCAGCGTTCAGGAAAGCTTGGACGTCGGCGTCGCATGCCGGTGCAGCTTTCAGCTTGCTGTGGGCTTTGGCGAGGTTAGCGACCAGCGCCTCCACGTCGGCATCTGTTTTCGCGTCGTTCAGCGCGATCGCGAAGGCACCCGCCTTCACCGGTGTGACATATAGCCGGAAATGGCTGGTCGCCGGGTCGATCTCTCCCGCCGCCATGAAGCTGAGCCAGTTGGCCAGAGACTTCCACAGGTCCGCAGCCCAGTCGGATATCGGATTTTGCTTCAGTGCGCTCTTGCTTTGCTCAAGAACGACTTCGCCGCCGACCAGGTGAACCGCCACATCGTCTAAATGTTCAAGAGAGACCAAGGCGCCGCTAGGCGCGTTGAGCAGGTGAAAGCAAAGGCGTACAGGTTGAAGCGCATAGCCGAGGTATTGGCCAGCGGCGCTGTGTTTTCCCGTTTGCGTCTTCGCGTTCATTGCCCATCCCGTTCTCCCGAGTCGCACCGGAAGAAGCCAGTAACGATATTGGTATAGTTCGCCGTTGTTTACAATTGGCGCCCCGGCGATAGGACGGCTAGGCGCGATACAATTGCTGTTTAGGGCCAGCTCTCGAAGTCCAGATTCGGCAGGACAATGAATTTGCAGGACGTCCATTATGGGCACATCGGGGCCGTCTATGGCTCGGGCGATATGTCCGCTTTTGGACGAACGCGAAGTTTGCCGGAACGTCTGACTTTGGGCGCATACTTGCCGTCAAATTCGGCGTCCTTCACTGGTTCGTTCACGTATTCCGGAGAAAATTACTGTGCGAGTTGATGGATCCTCGTTCCCGGTACGACAGCCTCAGCTATTTCACATAGATGCTTATGGTGCGTCAGGTAGATGACCTGACCTGTGTTTGCCATCGCTCCGAACAGCCTGAAAACCTCCTCCGAGCGAATATGGTCGAACGTCTCCATGATGTCGTCGGCGACGAATGGGACCGAGGGCCGAAATTGCGCGAACTCGTAATAACCGGCGAGTCTTAGGGCAAGGTACAGCTGAAATCGTGCACCCTTTGAAAGCGCTTCGGTGACCTTGGATTGCCCGTCACCCTGCACAGCAATGAGAACCTCACCACCTCTTACAGGCTGGGTTGTCAGCCCCGAATACTGGCCACGCGTCATTAGCTTGAACGCGTCTGATGCGCGCGCCATCATGCCGGAGCGATGGCTCTCACGGTAGATCCGCAAAGCATTGCCAGCCGACATGATGCCAAGCTTCAGCTCTATGTAGCGAACGGCCTTCTCCTCGATTTCCAGCAGGGTTGTGCGCCGTTCAGCATCCAGGCGTGCAACCGCACTATCACCGCCGATGGCGTCCAGCTTGTCGGCCGCGCGCGTCTGCCGGATCAGCTGTTGCTGGATGGTTTCATCGAACAGGCGAAGCCGCTGCTCACCCTCAGCCTTCTCGACCGCGAGGCCGTCGAAATCGATCGCGTCCAGGATCGAGCGGGCCTGCTCGAATCCGTCGACCGCGAGCTCCGCCACTATCCGTTCCTCAAGTTCGGCGACGGTGGTGCGCAAGCCATCGCGCTCACGCAACAGCTCATCGCGTTCGACTACCTCGGGCAGAGTGGCGACACCAAAGACGCCCAGCACCTCGTTCTTGCGGCGTTCGTGTGCCAAAATCTCAGTGTCGAGGATGTCGCGCGCCTCCTTGAGGCGCTTCAGGTCGTTGCCGAGGCTTGCCTTCGTTTCACGTGTCCGCTCGGCACGCTCTAGGCGCTCGGCAAGGCGGATGGCCAACTGCTCCGGGTCGGTATCCTTCGTCGGCTCGTCGGCTTCAACCGCAACGGCGATGACCTCGACCAGAAAATTGGCCCTGTCGGCCTCCATCTTGTCGATACGCAGCTGCAGGTCGTCCCGTTCCTGCAGGCTTCTTGAAAGTTCGGCCAATTGATCGAGCACAGTGCCGACGCCGGATGCGGAGAGCCCGCTTTCGAGCCAAGTTCCCTTGAGTGCTTCGGTAATGCCGGCCAGCCATTCCTCCTCGCGACGCTCCGCCACACCTACTGCAACCCGTCGTGCCGCTAGATCCTCTTCTTTGGAGCTCACCATTCTGAGCGCCTCGGCATACTCGGCGTCCACCTTGCGCTGCCGATCCAGAAACGGCTCCGCGATGGCCATGATTGCTTCGAGGGTGTCGTTGGACTCTGATACAATGCCGACGCTTCCCAGCACTGCTCTCATTTCCAAGCGTATCTGCTCGCCGGCGTCAGCGGCTCGCTCGGCCTTCAAGCGAGCAAGTTCGATCTGCTCCCAGGCAGCGAGCGCATCGCTGCGCGCCTCGATCTGATCCTCGATCCTTTCGATCAGGCGCTCAGACGAAGGTTCCACGGCGTCTCCGAGCAGGTCCCTGGCGGCCGCGCGGATTTCCAACAATTGGGTATCCACATCCTTGCCGAGCTGTGTGCGTTGGATGCCGTTGCGTGACAGGTTGGCCGCGGCCTCGGCCAGCTCGCGCGTAGTTGCCCGGATCTCAGCCAGATCCGCCGCGCCGGCCAGCCGGCCTGCGCTGGCAATGTCATCGCGCGCCAATGCCACGGCGAAGTCGTCAGCGGTGTCACCGGTCAGCGCTGCGCGGTGCGTTGCCCACGCATCATCGCGAACTCGGCGGATGGCGGTAGCCGCTTCATCGTCGACAATGTCGCCCGAGGCACGAAGGGCATCCAATCGTGCGGCGAGCATGGCATGGTTGCCCTCGTATTCAGCAAGGCGTTCGGCAAGTACGGCGGTGTTCCTTGCCAGTTCTGACGCTACCGTCTTCCAGGCGGCAATCTGCCCGGCGCTCGGAACCGCGACGTTGGCGAGAGCGAGGGCATCTCCGTTCCATGGACGCAAGCGCGCGAGCGCCGCCTTCCATCGGATTGTTCCCGCATCTTCCGCCTCGCGAGCCGTCCTAATCTCTGCCTGGTGTCCGCTTGCTCGCGCTTTCGACAAAGCCGAGCCCAGCCTTGCCCTGGCAGGTTCGGGCACCGCCCTTTCCTCGCCGACCCGCTGCCTTGCCACCTGCAGCGCATCGAGTGCCGCCGCGGCTTCGTCGCGAGCGGCACGCATCCCGGTAGCAATCCCGGACCTCTGCTCGACCATGGCGCGAACGACGCCAACGGTGACGGCAGGCAGAAGCAGCGCGCCAGGATCCGCCTCGGAAGATCGGCCCAAGGCGGCAAGGCAGCTCGCCACGCTGTTGTTGAGGATTTGCAGCTCCATCCTGCGAGTGGGCAAGTCAAAGCCAGCCGCGGTATGGCGCACCTTGCTCTCCGCCAGCCCGCGAATGCGTTCGGAAATCGACAGGATCGGTTCGTCCTCGTCGACCGCAGTGACTTTTTCCGCCAGGCGCTCGGTCTCGTCGATGTTTGCGGACAGCCGCGTTCTGAGGCTGGCATCGTCATCGATCAGTTCGGTGACACTTCCCGTCGATGTCCGGGCTGGGGAGGCGATGTCCGGCAGCTGATCCAGCCGGGCAATCTTGCGCCGGATATCCGCCAGCATCGGCGCAGCACGCACGTAACGAGCAAAGGTATCCAGCCTGGCCACCAGCACCGCCCGATCGCTGATGGTTCGGCCGTACTGCTGCGCTGCATCGAGACGTTCGGCCTCCAGGCCCTCGTAGGTTGATGCAAGGGTGTCGATCGCATCCCTGCGCGACTTTACGTCAACAAGGCGCTTCTTCAACAGCGCCAGTTCGGTTCCATGCGCCTGCTTCCGATACAGAGCGTCTGCTTCGGCCTCGAGGGCGTTCAACGTATCACTTGCGTTCCCAAGACCGGCGCTGGCCGTGAACAGAAGCTTGCCGAGGTCGCCCCGCGACTCCAGGATAGATTTTCCGCCGGCTTCCAACGTCTCGTCATCGAGTGAGAACATCGTCGTGTAGGCGTCGCGCGACAGACCGGCGAGATGCGCCGTGATCGCCACCTCGCTTACCGGTTGGCCCGTCGCATTCAATAGCGAATTACTGCGCTGTTTCGTACGCGTGAACGTGTGTTCGGAGCCGGCCAGTTCCAGCACCCCGCCGATGCGCATGGCACTGTACTCGTGCAGGAAGTTGTAGCGGCTCCGTTCCTCGATGCCGAACAGCAAGTCTAGATAGGCCGAAAGCGCAGTCGATTTGCCGGCCTCATTCAGGCCAAACACGATATGCAGATCAGGTCCGGATTCCGGTTTGGGTCCGAAGTCGATCGAACGATCGGTGAACTTTCCATAACGAATGAGGTCAAGGCGCCGCAACCTCATGACGATCCACCGGCCTTAAGGCGGGCAGTCACCAAGTCCGCGCCCTTGGAAAGCACCTGATCGAGGAACTGTTCCAGCCCGGCTTCGTCCGTCCCAGCAAAATCCCGCCCGTCGGCCGGAAGGTCGGCGACCATCTTTTGGACGAACGCCCTCGCCTCAGCGCGGAAGGCCTCCGAGGTGGCATCGGCACGCATTGATTGCTCGAGTTCGAAAATCGGATCAGCAATATCCTCGGCGGTCTCCGTCCGAGGCGGCGCGAGGTCAAGCTCGAGCTTCTCCACCCACGTATGGCCTAGCTGTTCCGCAGCCTGTTCGGCTTCGGCAAGAAGGAGGTCCCTGTCGCGGATCAGCGCCCACATCAGTGGTGACGTTCCTGTCAGGCCAATGCGAGCCACAGCATGACGCGATCGGACGGTTGCCCGCATCTCTTCGAGTGCGAAGCGAACACGCGCGACGGCCTCGGGCCACTCCACCGCTCCGGTAAGGTCGACGCTCACCCGTTCGAACTGCGCAACGCTGGTCAGCCGTTCCTCGATCTCCACCGAACGGTCGTGGCGCACCGTCACCAGGGTGACTGATTTCTCACCGGCCTCGTTGATATCCCTCCCCTGCGGTATTCCCGGCATCACCACGGCACTGGCGCCAGGATGGACTTGGCGAGCATGGATGTGGCCGAGGGCCCAATAGTCGAAACCGTGGGCGTGCAAGTCAGCGATGCTGCAGGGCGCGTAAACGTCGTGACCTGGCGATCCAGCCAGACTGGTATGCATGATGCCTATGTTGACGGCCCCTTCACGAGCCGCCGGATATTTGGTTAACAGGCTGTCCGGCGCCTTAGGGTTCGCAAAGCTCAAACCATGGAATACGACGTCCAGACCGCCGGCTGTCTGCAATACCGACTGAGCACGACCACCAAAGATGGTAACGGTGTCGGGAAATACCAGCTGTTTGGAAATCCGCGACAGGGCGTCATGATTACCGCGGATCTTGAAAACCATGATGCCGGCCTGGTGCAGGCGTGTCATCTGCGCGCCCAAGAACCGCGCTGTCTTCATTGAAGTCTGGTCGCCATCGTATAGGTCGCCAGCAATGACCAACGCGGCCACACGTTCCTCAAGGCAGAGATCCACTATCGAAACGAATGCCTGGCGGCTGGCGTCGCCCACCAGCCCGGCAAGATCGGGATTTCGCATCGCCAGCGAACGAAGCGGCGAGTCGAGATGAATATCGGCCGTGTGTACGAATCGAAATGCCATTCGGCCTCCGCCAGCAAAAGAGGTGTTCCGAGCTTCGACAGAAATTGCAACGAGGGCGCTGCAGCGCCCCGTTACACTTCAGCTAATTTCTCGCTCGCGGATTCGCCGGCCACCAACAAGCCGTCTTGGGACCGTAACACTCCTTTGGCAACCAAATCGGCGACCCCAGCTGAAATCAGCTGCCTTAATTGTGCGCTTGTGGCTTTGAAGCCCAGCATCCTGGCAACGCCTGTGGCGATTTCTTCCTCTGTCGCACCGAGGTTGGATTTCACGACTTCCATAGCGCCTTGGGCGACCTCGTCCTGCGCAATCATTTCGGGCTTGCGCAATCCAGCGGACACGACCCCACTGCGATCCCTGAGACGAACAGGAACACCTGGCTTGAAGCAGAAGTTGCCTCGACGGGCTACTGAACCACCTCTCTGTGCTATGCTTACCCCCCGCTCGATTGCATCCTGAATCCTGCCACCGGCCCGCTGCAGACCCCAGGCGTCCCGAATACGCGAAACTATTTCGTCGACATGGATTGGCGTTTCTGTAGCCACGACCTGCTCGACCAGTCCGGCCATGATTCCGCTGGGCGTCTCGTGGAGTTCGAACGATCCCGGTCGCTTTAGTTCGGCCTCTTCGTAGGCTCGATTGGGTGTCTCGGATCCGTTTGTGCTTTCGAGACCGATTTCCGTCACGTTGCCTCGGTCGACCGTAACAACCTGCACGGCTACAGCTCGATTTCTCTGGACCCCCAATTCGGCCCGCTCATCGAGTTCTTTTCTGGCGGCCTCAATCGCTAGTATGGTTCGCTCCAGCTGCTCACGAGGCCGTTGGAACCAGTCAGCGCTCCAGATGCGATGGATGATCCAACCATGGTCTTCCAGAACCGACTGCCGAAGCCGGTCTCGATCTCTGGCCGAGCGAGATGAGTGATATTCTGCGCCATCGCATTCGATGCCAAGAATATAGC
>NZ_RZPI01000059.1:0-14271 GCF_003998715.1 Mesorhizobium sp. M7A.F.Ca.CA.002.15.2.1 | reverse complement strand
GCCTACCCACACCAAGGGCGTGGCGTCGGCGGACAGCTTGTAGAGCCACAGACGAACGGTACAGCCAGCCCCTCTGACACCAATATGTCGCCCACATCCTGGCCATCGGCAAAGAGAGAGCCGCAACTTCGCCCGTAGTTGCACTTGCCGGTGCCCTCAGTGCCTGCCGGGCAGGAACATGGAACCATCTTCAGCTCCAGCTTCGCCGCAGCCACCAACTCTTTGAGGCGCGCCTTTGCTCGCTGACCAAGGTCTGCCTCAGCGTCGCACCTCGGCTGGATGCTCTCAGGCGCATTGAAGCCCACCAGCCGGGTCCCCTTGTCGGAACCGTTGAGGCGAATGGTGTCGCCGTCGGTGATAGTGAACTGCGAGCTTGCGAGCGGCGCCCGGTCTCCCGTGCCTGATCTCGCGAAGGACGGCATGGTGGGCCAAGAGATGTGCTCGCCCTTCTCGACGTATGAGTAGATGAGCGAACCGACGATCAGCGCCAGCGCGAAACCGAAGGCTCTGGTGAACCGCGCCGCCAAGTATCTCACCTCCCTAGCGACCCGGCTGCCTGGTCGCCGTGGCTCCCAATGCGGCGACGAAGTGGGACGGTATGGGGCTGTTTGGCTCCGCTCGAAGTTGCTCGATGGCGCGGAGCCTATTATCTCATAGAGCTTCGCAAACTGCTTTGGGCTTAGCCGTGTGCGTGGGCCGTACTTCGCCAGCCGGACGTGCATGTCGAGCAGGAATTGCCGCTGCCATAGGGTAAGACGGCCGCGAGTAAGCACAGCCTCGACACGGGACTTCAGGTCGTCCTCGGTCTCCAATCCGATACCTCACGCCTGCCTTACAATACTGCGCAGGCGGTTGGGTGTGAATAGGCGTACGCACCGGGCGGAAAGTTGCACCTCGGAGAGGCCTATCTGGAACACCGACGACCTAATCGCCTTCCGTCAAGGCTCCCCTCTAGGCCCCCCCTGACGTTCTCCCAGGTGTGGCTTAGGGGGATCAGGTACCTAGTAGTCCAAGCCAAGATGGCCTACAGCGTTGTTTCCCACGGAGTACAACGCAATGACCGATGAGCCGCTGCCAATCGCCCAGGCGTCACCCAGCAAGCCGCTCGCGTTCGGAGGCGGAATGGTTATCGGGGCGCTTGGCGGTCTCGTAGGTCTCGGCGGCGCTGAGTTCAGATTGCCGCTGCTGATCGGCCTGTTCAACTTTGGTGCGCTGGAGGCCGTGATCCTGAACAAGGCCATGAGCCTGATCGTGGTGGCAACCGCGTTGCCGTTCAGGGCTCAGACAGTCCCGTTCGGGGAGATCGCTTCACATTGGCCGATCATAGCGAACCTCCTGGCTGGAAGCCTAATAGGTGCCTGGCTCGGGGCCGGATGGGCGACCCGCCTTCGAGCTGAGACCCTCTACAAGACCATCTCGATCATACTCTTCCTCATCGCAGGGGTGCTGTTGTTCGGCCATAACGCTCATGCCAACAGTGCCTTGCTCAGCGGTCCAGCACAGTTGATCGCAGGGGTCTTCGCTGGGTTCATCATAGGCATCGTTGCGGCGCTGCTCGGGGTCGCTGGTGGCGAACTGCTGATCCCAACGCTGATACTGTTGTTCGGGGCCGACATTAAGCTCGCCGGCAGTCTCTCGCTTGCCGTGAGCTTGCCGACCATGATTGTCGGGTTCGCTCGCTACAGCCGCGACCAGAGCTTCTCAGTCATCCGACGCAACATCGCGTTCGTATTGGTCATGGCCTGCGGCTCGGTTGTCGGGACGTTCCTGGGCGGGCAGATGCTTGGATTTGTGCCGAGCGGTGTGCTGCTGCCCCTGCTGGCTGCCATCTTGGTGATTTCAGCGGTCAAGGTCTGGCGTCACTGACGACGCAACATCCCTTCTTCCTCGGCAGCTTCCTCGAATGCTTGCCGAACGTCCTCTGGTGACGCCCGGTCCTCGAACGCGTCGATGCAGGCCTGCACCGCCTTGTTCCACTTCGGCCCCTTCCTGGGCCACTTCATGAGTTCCTCGGCCGCCCCCTCAACGTGACTGATGCCTGCCGTGATGCCGACCCTATCGGACCTCACGTAGACCGGAGGGTTGAACCAATGGAGAGCCATCAGAAGTCACCTCGGTCGACCCTACGTTTCAGGTCTGCAGCATTCAAAAGGTCGACCAGATCGTCGGCATACTCCATGTCGAGACCTGTGGCTGGATGACCATCAGGCTCAGCCGGCTGCCCGGTGAACACGTCGAACACCGTCCAGGTCCCATTCGGTTCCTTCTTGAGGTCGTACCGCTGCTGGGCCATCTGGGACCTCTTGGGTGGCAGCCTTTTGGGCTTGATCGATTGCATCAAGAAGCGAGGCTAGTGTTGGGGGTAGCTCAGGGTCAACCGTCAGGCCGAAGGCCTTCTGTATGTCTCGACGATTGTCCCCGTTGCGTATCGATTCACGAAGGTGGTCGGCCACGGTCTTGTGACCGGCTTTGTCGCGCTTGGCCATGAAGCTGTCCCCTAAACCCCTAAATTATTGTGTGACAAAAGCTCCGTTTAACGGCGCTCAACGTATTGTCAGACAATTGGTTCCATTAGGAGGTCGGAATATTTGATAGTAAAATGTGAGCGGGTGATCGGACAACTGGCACGCGCGCCGTCCCCCCGTGGGGGTGCCTCCCGGCCGTCATTGATCCGCGCCCGCGTGGGACGTGATGCGCGCGTGATCGCGGGCGTTCTCCCACACAATTCCCCACATGCAACGCGCAACACCATGCAATCCAAGGCTTGCCAAAGGATATGATATCCCTTCGATGCATTGGGAGGGTGCCAAGGGTGCGCCAAAGGGCGCCGACAGGTAGCCGGAAGGGTGCGCTATGTTTCGCCACTTGTCCGGCAATCGGTGTATTTGTCGGACACAAGGGTGTAGGGTGCCCGATGATCGCTGACCCATGCTTCCAAATCGTCTTATCCGGCGCGCTTCGCCACACCCTCGTTGAGACCCGTGTTAACATGGTTCGAGCGCGCGCCGCTCTTGCCGAAGCTCGCATGATCGTGAGGGATGACACTGCGCGCCGCTACCATGTGCGCCTAGGTCTCACCCTAAAGAAACCCTTTCGGCACCCTTGATCGGCCCCTAGCTCCGCGCGTTACGGCGGCGACCCATTCTTTTCCGTCCACAAACCTATACCTTTGTGAACATGCCGCTTGACATGTACACTTATCGTCCACTAAGTGATGTTCACCAACACTCTTAGAGGAAAGTGCACATGATCATCGGATACGCCCGTGTTAGCTCGACCGGACAAGACCTCGACACCCAGCTTGAGAAGCTCACGTCTGCCGGGGCCGAGAAGGTCTTCAGCGAGAAGAGGTCCGGCTTGGACGAGACGAGGCCGGAGCTTGAGAAGGCGCTGGAGTTTGCCCGTGACGGTGACGTGTTTGTGGTGACCAAGGTGGACCGGCTGGCAAGATCGGCGGCACACCTCCACCAGATCGTCAGGGACCTCGATAAGAAGGGTGTCGGCTTCAAGGTGTTAGATGACGCCTCGCTGGACACGACCACCCGAACTGGCAAGCTCGTGTTCGGCATCCTCGCCAGCATTGCAGAGTTTGAGACGGCGCTTCGTAAGGAGCGGCAGATGGAAGGCATCGCCAAGGCGAAGGCCAAGGCAGAAGCCCAAGGCGAGCCGTGGAAGACTGGCAGGCCCGTGACGCTCGACCATGATCGGATCAAGGCCCTGAAGGCCGAGGGGCGCTCTGTGAGGCAGATTGCCAAGGAAGCCGGGTGTTCACCTTCAGCGGTCCAGAAGGTGCTGGCCGTGTTGGCCTGACGTTTCCATAAAGTATGGAGCGAGTGCTGAATAGGGAGGCGATTACCCCACCCACTAGCACAGGAGGGTGGCAGTCAGCCCACTAGCCCTACGAAGGCGCAAATAGGGTGACCACTAGCACTACGAGGGCGATAAGGCCCCCACTAGCACTGTGAAAGCGGCCCCATAGGGACACCACTAGCACTATGAAGGCGATAGGGTGACCACTAGGACCACGGGGCGATTAGACCCCATACCCCCACCACTAGCACGGTGAAGGCGAATACCCCCTCCACTAGCACTACCCAACGCTCTTCACCCAAGCTGCCCCGTGCAGTTCTCCCCTGTTGCGACCGCCTGTTGCCCTGTTCGGCTCTTCCGGGAGACAGGATGTGGCGCTTGTCGGGGCAGCTTTGGTGAGGCGCGTGTGTCCCTCTATCTGTCCTCCGATTTTGTATGAAATCACCCGTCAATTATTTTGTATGAAGCACCACGAAAGGAGCCAACATGACCGTCTTCCGTCCCGTCGAGGCGGATTTCTCCGAGGTCTCGGATCACTGGACTGCCGAGGTTGAGGCATTTCAAAGGAAAGGCCCCCGGTGGACAACCCAACGCTACCAAGAGGCCACCCGCAAGGACACTGAACGTGCGCCAGAGTTCAACCATAAGGCCACCCTCGTCCTATGTGCTGAGGGCTTCTCACAGCCCGCATCAGCGAAGGTGCTGGGGATCACCGACCGTGCTGTTCGGTCTCACCTGTCGCGCCCATGCGAGGCTCTGGAAGCTGAACGCGAGCGGATGGCTTGGCGGGGCCGTGTACAGCACCATGAGGTGACCAAGCGCGGGCGCGCTCCGTTCGATGTCTGGGCTCACCTGAAGGCGGGTAAGGCTCCCGTGGTCGCTGATCTTCTCGGCTTCGATCCGTGGACAGCCGAGGGCATCGGGGCAAGCACCCGCGAGAGGGTCGCTTTCTACATCGTGGACGGATGGTCACAGGCTGAGATTGCCAGACTGCTGGGCATCTCCAAGCAGGCGGTATCGAAGCATGCTGCCGCTATCAGGAGATTGTTCAAACCGAAACGAACCCGGAAGTTAGGAAGTCGGCCAAACCTGATTTCACAACGCTAACAATGACATGAATGGTTGACTACCTACTATAGGGCTTCCACTCAGGGACCTTCACTTCGGGTGTTACCTTGGTCAGCCCCTTCGGGTTCCTATCGTCGATAGGTTTATCCGAAGATAACACCAAGGTTCTCCTGAGTTGCTCAGGGACATAAGACACACCCTCTAGAAAACCCTCTGTAACAGAGAAACCCTAGAGACACCCTTATATCAGGATGTCATTGGTCGCTTCGCTCCGAAGACCATGGAATATGTCTCCTGAGTACCTGATCACCCTCAGTACTGCTTCGCTCACAGCTTTGGTCTATTCTCTGGGTTTCCCTTGTTCCAAGGCCATAGCCAGAGGGAACTCCAAAGGACGCATGAAGTCTGTCCACCTGATGCTTGGATGACTGATGATCTCCCTCCACAGGTCTTCACCCTTCCACGTCAACCTGAGGCGTCCCTTTAAGGGAGGCCTTCGAATGTCACCACCAACACTTACCCGAAAGGATCACAATGAACATCACCACAGGAGCCGACCCCTATCATGTCGACTGAGGCCGACCGCATTGCATGGCGAATACACGGTCGAGAATGGCGAGCAGCGAACCCAGAGCGCGCTAAGCAGATCAGCCGGGAATGGTATCACCGCAACAAGGCTCGCGTTGCCGAGGTGCGGAAGATGAAGCGAGAGGCCGCCCGTCTGGTGAAGGGGACAGCCAATGGCTGAGACAACCCGCCAGATCACCCCGGCAATCCGCGTTGTCGAGACCGACCGTGAATGGATCATTCAGGCAGCTGAAATAAAACGAACCCGGAGGCGGGGAGCGGAGCCGACCGGCAAATGGATCGACCGCGCATACATCACCAGTCGGTCAATGCTGAACTTGGAACTGAGGCGGATGGTCGGGGCGAAAGGGAGCCTTCTCGGACATGTTGAGCAAGGCGTGCTGGACTGGCTCAACAGGCTGCCGGTTCGGCATCCGGCACGAGACCGGGAGTCCAGCGTCATTGATATGCTGGAGGCGTCTACGCCAGGTAGCGAGCATGGGGAGACCTTCCATGACCACCTGCCGCTGATCGTGAAGCACGGCCCGCTTAGGTGGCGCAACGACCGGAATGCCCGCTTTGAGCCCTGACCAAATCAAGCGGGATTGGGTTTCGACCTACCCGAACCGTGAGGCAGCCCTTGCCTTGGTCGAGTGGCTGAAGGCAGACAACTGGGAGCGCGTCTCAGAGCTTGACCGGAGGCTGACAGAAGTCGGCATCGACTGGACGGGCAGTTTCCAAGAGGCTGCCGAGCGGTGCTTTGAGGTCTACGGCTACCCCGATTTGGAAGCCGTGGCGGTTGCCCGGAGGGTCGCCGAGGTGTCGCTGCGGCCGACCCGCTCAGCGCCACGGGGAGGGCCCACCGGAGTCAGCGCCGGCCGTTCCCGTCCAGTCACCCCAGCCACACCTAGCGCGCGTCCTGAAGGCGCGCAGACGATGACCTACGGCTTCACGCCACGGCGCTGATCCACCCAGCATCATCAAGCCCAACCCGCACCCGGAGCACTGACGCGCCGGGTCGATCAACCACGACCAGATTTGAAGGAATGAACGACATGAACGATTTCAACAAGGCCAGCGGCCTCATCACCACCGGCTCAACTGACATCCGCGCTCAGGAAGCGCGAGACCGACAGACCCTTGAAAACCGGGTGGCTCAGATGCGGCGTGATCATGCGCAATCCGAGAAGGACCGGCAGGAGGCGGCTCTCCAAGAGCGTATCGCCCAGCAGACGGAAGCCGGCTTGCGGGCCAATCAACAGCTTCAGGCAAAGCGAATGGGGATCGTCAATACCGGGCAGGCCATGACCGATGGCCAGAAGGCGCAGATTGCGGCAGCAAAGCCCATGAACGGCTCCGCACCGCAGGCCCTTGTGGATCAGCTTGCGGTGACCGTTGGCGGCATCCAGTTAGGACCCCAGCAAGCCAAGGACATGGCGGCTCGCGGGGAGATCAGCCAGGGCGATTACGTCGCCGCAGTGAACGCGGCTCTGGTCCCATACGGCTATTCTTTCAGGTAGCCACGGAGGCCGAGAGTGACGGGGCGGTTGATGCCGCTCCGTTGCCTACCGTGGATGGGAAGACCGACGAGACCAACGACACTGAGGAATTGACCGACGACGAGAAGGAAGAGAAGCAACATGCCGAGTTTGTGCGCATGGCCGATCAGAGCCTTGATCGCTTCAGGGACACCCATAGCGAGGCCCAGCAGCAATTCATCGTGGACGCCTATGTCGAGACCGGAGAAATCCTTACCGGCGAAGGCTACGGCATTGACGAGGTGGAAGCGGCTGTTGTCGAAACTGCATTTACTCAGCACCTCGATAGGAACGTGCTGCGGCAGCATGGGCTGACACTGGCGACGTACTTCGAGCATGTCGATGAGGCCGACTACCCGGCACTGCGCAGGGCTGCGGCCAAAGGTGAATGGCACGTCTTCCACGGGCATGCCCAAGCCATAGCAGCGGCCCGCAGAGACGGTTCGGCTTACAGCGAGTAACCATAGCAGCACCTTTCCTACCCCCGATGCATCGCCCCAAGAGGTGTGTCGGGGTTGGGATTTTCAGAGCCCAAGCCCGCCGCGCCGCGCGCGTCTCCACAACCAATCGCCCAGGGGCCTTGCGTCTCCTCGCCGACAGCCCCCGGCATCTACGCTAGCAACCGGAGGGGTCAGCTCGCCATTGCGGGGAGCCCAAGCCACTCAGGGCTTGTGTATTCATGAATGTGGTTGCTTGTTCGGTCCGCACCCGGGTCCGAATGGTATTGCGATGTATTACCTCGGACCTGACTATCCATCTCAACGCTCCTTGAGGTAGGGTATCCGTTGGGAGGCGGGAAATGTGCAAATGGCTCAAGACCAACAGTGACGCTATTCAAGCAGGATCGGCGATCCTAGGTGTCGCAGTGGCCGTCATCGGATTTTGGCTGACGATCTACCAGTTGTCCTCAGCAAACCATTCGCTGCAAGCCTCAAACACGTACACCATCCAGCATGATGCCCGGGAGATTATTAGTGAAATCATCTCGCGAGGAAATGTTCGGCCCCTGATTATGGGCACATTGCCCGCAGGGAAGAAGGAGGAAGCCAAAACCGACCTCTGGCAAATGCTGAATTTCTATCTATCGGTCTTCAGGCAACTTCACGCTGGCGGAATCAACCAGAAGATAGGCGCTGCTTTCGGCAAGGATTTTTGCGATTTGCTCGACAAGGCTCCGGTGGCTACCGCATGGGACGAGCTTCTTAAGGAGAAGAGAATAACAGACGACTATGAGGAAATGAGAAGGACATGGTGTGGCAAAAAATAGGCTCATAGCTCTGGTGCTAATCTATCTGGCACTCTGTGCAGGGGTGCACGCCGGAGAGTTCGGCAACGTCCTCGTCGGCAGCGCCGAAGCGACACAACGGTCCCGGGAAGCAAGTGCCACTGCACTCGACGGCGTTGCGAAGGTCATCGAAGGGCTTCGAGAGAGAGAGGGGGCCGCCGGTCTTGGGGCTGGTAGAGAGCAGTTCCAACAAGCCGCCCAGCTATTTGCAGACGCAGCCAACAAAATGGAAGCTGTGCTTCCCTTTCTCCCTAATGAGGAACTCTCGCAGCAGCAATTTGCATACCTGACTGAACTCAGGGGACCAGGTGGCCTCTCTGCAGTGATCCCCGAATCAAAGAGCCTGAAGGATGTCTACAGGAGTTTCGCCAACGTGACACGGCAGATGTCGAGTGTGGTCGAGGGCCTTGCTGGACAAGCGAACGCCTTCCGGACCATCTCTCCCCTGCTGACAACGTACTTCCGGGTAGCTGACGGCGTAGTGGCCCTGCAGGAGCGACGTTGATTTGCAATCTCAGTAATCACCAAGGAACGTCATTCCGCTTGACTGAGAGATACACCGCTGCTACCCCTTGAGATACACCAAGGCGGTCGACGCTTTGGGGAAGAAGTCGCATAAGCGATTGCAGTTAAAGGGTTTTCTGGCTTATTTTTTCCCGGTTCGATTTAACGAACTTGTCCGGCCCGGGGAGCCAAATTCTTCAAAGCGTTGAGACGGTCAGGTCGCCCATAGGGGCTGATCTATGGCATGTCTGGAAAACCGCAGGCAGCCGCAGGTTGATCCTCAACTTGACCTGGCGCCGCTATGCAGCGCGCTTCGATCACGGCGATCTCTTCACGGCGATCTCATCAGGATTTCATCTCTTGTCACCGTTCGGGTTGGGTGCCGGTGCCTCTCGCACATCTCGTGGTGGCGGGTCGACATGTTCAAGCTCTGGCGGGGCTTCTTTGTCCCGACGTCGGACAGGTAGCTTCTCCGGTTCGGGCTTCGATGGTGGTTCTTTGATCTTGCTCGGCATAATCGAGTTAACCGCACTGCCGGTCCCTTGTTCCCGCAGCAAGCCGAAAACCTGAATGGGGGAACCGGGAGCGCCAAAGAGCGTTTTCTCGCATGCTCAAGAAGATCGCCCTTGCCGCCGTGCTGGTTCAGGTTGCCGCGGTTTCGGCTCTCATCACTCAGACGGTCCTCTTCGCGTCCACGGCCACACAGGCCGCCAACGCGCAGCCCGGCGACGCAGTCGCTGTCACTGCCGACAAGGAACCGGACAAGGCGGCGCAGCCTGCTGGTGCCGACCAATGCCCAACCCGGCTTGTGACGAGCAAGATTTTCACGAGCAACTCAATTACGGCGCAATGATAGTTCGCCATCGATGCCGGCCATCCGTCGATCCCCCCAATTTAAGTCAGGGCAATGTGCTTGAAAGCGCAATGATTCCTGTTACTTGCGGCATGGGGCGAGTGCGTTTGGGTTGGGCAAGAATTGGTATGATTTCATCGAATATGGAATGCCCGCGCTGTCATGGCAGCGGCAGGGTTTTCGACTGCTCCAAATGGTATGCGTCAAACGGGCACTGCTGCCCGCAGGGAACCCATCGGGGTGGCTGCCCCGGAAAGACGGGGCCTGCACGGAATGCGACGGCCTAGGGACAATGGCGGAGCCTCCGCTGAGGGCCGTGGCATAATCTGCGATAGTGTCGCATGCCGCTGATGGCGACGCGGACGCGCCCGCCAAAAAACCGTACTAACGGCGCGAACAACAACCGCCCGCCAAAGGTGAGCTGGCAGGGCAGCTCACCTTGTAGCGATGCGGAAACGACGACCATGCAGCCGGACCATCCTGATGGCGCCGCCCCTTATCAAGGCTAAGCGATTACCCCACCACGACCTGACCTTGTGCCGTCCATCCAAGGGAATTGGGCAAGCGGGTCCTGCAAGATTTTGACGGATCTTGCGAAGCCGGCGACGGCATCGCGCGCCACTGTCAGCGGAACCTGGCCGTCGTGAGCACGCTGGCAAGCTCGAAAGGCCGTTTCGAAAATCGGACCCCGCCGCTCCCTTGGCCACTCGTCAAAGAAGTCGAACGCATCGTCGAGGCACCCTATTTCTTGAATGAACTCGCCATTCTTGACAAGAACCGGTCGGTCGAACGTCCTGTAACTCATGTGATCCTCCATTCCGCACGTGGGTTGTTGTTGGTTCGGGTCATCATGCGATTGCATGCTCCGGCTCGGCCAACATGCCGCCGCCTCCACGCCCGGGCGGCACCGTTGCAAAGGCCGGGATTGGCGGCGGATCATCATCGTCATCTCGCCAGGGGCGCCGCATCCAACCGAGCCGGCTCTTCTTGCGGCGCCGGTCGAAAGACAGGCTGACGGTTCCCGACTCCTTTGAAACACGCGGTTCCCGCCCGGTTTCGTCCAGAAGGCGGAGTGCGCGAAGTATGTCGCTGACTTCCACGATGGCGCCGTTGTCCAATTGCCGCAACGCGGGATTGTCAGGAACCGCATGAACGTCGGAAGCCCAGAAAGCGAGCAAAGCCCGCTTTGCACCGATCGTCATCGTCTCCTCGTTCAGCACATCATCTGGCGTCCGCAATCCGGCGGATTCCGCGGCAAGATTTTTCGGTTCAGGTTGGTGAAAACTGTAAGTTCCGGTTCTCATCTCCATTCTCCGCGATCTGTGCCTCCCGGCCGAACCGGGAGGCGGACCGTAGATTTAGGTCCAGGGAATCAGGCGACCTCGCGTTGAGGCTCCGCATCCGAGTCGATCAACTGCTTCTTGCCGGGTTGCTCGAGCGAAACCGCTTTGGCTTCGGACCCTATCTCAATGCGCCGAGGCTTGAGTTCCTCGGGCACTTCGCGGACCAGGTCCACTGACAGCAAGCCATTCTCGAGGTTGGCCGCCTTGACCTTTACGTGGTCGGCAAGTTTGAACACCTGCTTGAAGTTGCCCGTCGCCAAGCCGCGATGAAGGACCTCCCGATTTTCCTGGTCGGGTTTCCTTTGGCCGACGACAGACAATTCGGGGCCGTTCTGCATGAGTTCGACCTCATCGAGAGCGAAGCCGGCGATAGCCATCGTAATGCGATAGTCGTTCTCGCCGGTCTTCTCGATATTGTAGGGAGGCCAGTCGGAGCGTACGCTTTTTTCGAGCATATCGAAGAGACGGTCGAAGCCGACCGTTGTGCGGTAAAGAGGGGTATAATCAGAGCTTCTCATAGCCATATCCTCCGTGAAGCAACATGGATTACGAGGCTGTCGCAGCGTCGCTGCGACGCCAGTATGTCGAGCCGAAGCCTCGACGGAAAACGATCTGGTAATCGTGTTTTTTTCCTTCAAGAGGGCGACAAAAATATTTTTGGCCGGCAGGCAGGTGCCCAAGGCGCTGCCTTGCGTGCTGGTGGCCACTGCGCGATGTTGACGCCAGGGGTGGATGCGAATCATGCGAAAAATTTTGATGTCAGGACTGCTGCTCGCGGCAGCCTTTTCCGCGAACCCGGCCCACGCGCTGGACAGCAGCGGCACGCCTGTCGTCGTGACCCCTCTTGCGTCGCGCACGACGACCGCGTCCGGCCAACCGATCACGCTGCCGCAGAAGAACGTGCAGGTGCTGGTCTCGACCTACGACATCGCGCCGGGCGCGACCTTGCCGGTCCACAGGCACCCTTTCCCGCGCTATGCCTATGTCCAGGCCGGCACGCTGAAGGTCACCAATGTCGAGACCGGCGACAGCAACACCTACAAGGCCGGCGATTTCATCATCGAAATGATCGGCCAGTGGCATCAGGCCACCAATATCGGTGATATCGAGGTGAAGCTTCTGGTGATCGATCAGGTCGAGCAAGGCGCCAAGAACACGGAATTGCGCCAATAACCGCGAAGTCCGTGCCCGGCGCGAAAGTCTGTTCGCGCTTTCGCAGCAACCGGCGCGGTGGTAGGGCTGGCCGGGAAATCATGGAATGGATCGCCCCTTGACCAAAGCTCTCCGCCTGCCGCTGATCGAAATCTGTGTCGAAGGCATTGACGGCCTTCTCGCGGCGCAAGCCGCCGGCGCCGACCGGATCGAACTGTGCGCCAGCCTCGTCGAAGGCGGCATCACGCCAAGCCTCGGCACGATCCGCGCCGCCATCGAGCAGGCAAACGTGCCGTTTCACGTCATGGTGCGGCCGCGCGGCGGCGATTTTCTCTACAGTGCGACGGAATATGCCTCGATGCTGGCAGATGTCTCGGCACTGCGCGAACTCGGCGTGCCCGGCGTGGTGTTTGGCTGCCTGAACGCCGATGGCACCATGGACGAGGCGCGCATGAGCGAACTGACGCAGGCCGCCGGCCCCTTGAACGTCACCTGCCATCGCGCCTTCGACATGACGCGCGAGCCGGCCGAGGCGCTCGAATCGCTGATCCGCAGCAAGGTCGGCCGCGTGCTGACCAGCGGCCAGCGTGACACTGCCATCGAAGGCTTGCCGCTGTTGGCGGATCTGGTGCGGCAGGCCGGCGACCGCATCGTCATCCTCGGCTGCGGCGGACTGGATTTGCACAACATTGCCGAAGTGCGCAGCAGAACCGGCCTGTCCGAAATGCATTTTGCCGCCCTCAAGGATGTGCCGAGTGCCATGGACTACCGCAATCCCCATGTCGGCATGGGTGGTTCCGATCTCGATCGCGAGTACCGCAACACGCTGACCGACACAGCGCTGGTGGCGGCAACGATCGCGGCAGCCAAGGCATGACCTCGAGCCCTGCCCCGATAGCCCGTGTATCGGCCCAAGACGAAGCGGCGATCCTGGCGCTCAACAACGAGCATGCCGCCGAACTGTCGTGGCTGGAGGCTGAGCGGCTGTCCTTCCTGCTTGGCGAAGCATTTTACACCAGGC
This sequence comes from Mesorhizobium sp. M7A.F.Ca.CA.002.15.2.1, assembly GCF_003998715.1. NCBI lineage: Bacteria > Pseudomonadati > Pseudomonadota > Alphaproteobacteria > Hyphomicrobiales > Phyllobacteriaceae > Mesorhizobium > Mesorhizobium sp. M7A.F.Ca.CA.002.15.2.1. The sequence goes on along the minus strand of NZ_RZPI01000059.1, from coordinate 1,130 downwards.
GCATCGGCGATCTCGAAGCCTTCATCATGACCTTCGACCAGGATGCCCGCTACGACAGCCCGAATTTCCTGTGGTTCCGCGAGCGCTATGAGCGCTTCGTCTATGTCGACCGGGTCGTCGTGGCGGCGCACGCACGCGGCCGCGGCCACGCCCGCCGGCTCTATCAGGACCTGTTCGGCCATGTTGAGCGCGCCGGCCACACGCTGGTCACCTGCGAAGTCAACACCGCCCCGCCGAACCCCGCCTCGGATGCCTTTCACGCTGCGCTCGGCTTCGTCGAGGCCGGCGACGCCGTTATCCATGGCGGCAAGAAAGCGGTGCGCTATTACGTCAGGCAGATCAGCGCCTGACAGACCAGGCAGATCCGCGCACGAAGATGAGGACTACTGGAACAGGGCTGTCGCACTCACCAGCGTCATCCAGAACCCCCAGACCAACGGGATGCCGACCAGCAGCCAGGCCAGCGTGAGTTTGATCGAATTCTCGTTGTCTTGCGCCATGGTCGGTCTCCTCAGAGCTGATCCCGAAAAGTGGACTCCGGTTTTCGGAAAAGATCATGCTCAAACAATAAGATAGAGCCCATCCCGATTCTATCGGGATGGAACTGACTCTAAGCCACCGCTGGTTCGGTCTTCATGTGGAAGCGCGCATTGACGGGCCGCATCATCAGGTTGAGCAGGAGGCCGACAACCAGCAGGCCGGCCATGATGTACATGGTGACCGTGTAGGCGTCGGCCTTCGCAACGCCGCTGTCGATCTGGTACTGCCGGATATAATTCACCAGCACCGGGCCAAGCACGCCCGCCACCGACCACGCGGTCAGCAATCGGCCGTGGATGGCGCCGACGTAACGCACGCCGAAGACGTCGCGCAGGTAAGCGGGAATGGTGGCGAAGCCGCCGCCATACATGCTGAGGATGATCCCGTAGAACAGCACGAACAGGAAAACGCTGCCGGTCTGGCCGGTCCACGGCACCGCCGCATAGAGGACGACACCCAGCGCGAAGAAGATGGCATAAGTTGTCTTGCGGCCGATATAATCGCTGGTCGAGGCCCAGAAGAAGCGGCCGAGCATGTTGAAGATCGACAGCAGGCCGACGAAGCCGGCGGCAGCGGCAGGCGTGATGCGT
>NZ_RZPI01000599.1:0-3544 GCF_003998715.1 Mesorhizobium sp. M7A.F.Ca.CA.002.15.2.1 | reverse complement strand
AAATAGCGGTCGGCCAGCAGCTTCTCGGGGCCGGCTTTCATCCGGCCCACGGCATGAACTGATATCTTCATCCTTGCCTTGTAAGCCGCGCGAACGACTTAGTGGAGCGTTTCTTCCTCGAGGTCCGGCGCCTGCCACATCTTTTCGAGATTGTAGAATTCGCGGACTTCGGGGCGGAAGACATGGACGATGATGTCGCCAGAATCGATCAGGACCCAGTCGGCGCCGGACAGCCCCTCGACGCGCGCGGTGCCGAGACCGGCATCCTTGATCGCTTTGAGAAGATGATCGGCGACAGCCGCGACATGACGGTGCGATCGGCCCGAAGCGACGACCATATAGTCGCCGAGGCTCGATTTCCCCTGGATGTCGATGGAGACAATATTTTCGGCCTTGGAGTCTTCCAGACTGGCAAGGACTGTCTTGATGGCGCGGGACACGGCGTCGTCTACGCTGATCCTGGCCGGCGAAGGCATGATATCGGCCTTCTTCCGCAGTGCTGTTCTCAGTGTATTTCCTTTCGCAGCAAGAACAACCAAATCACCCCTTGAAGCAGGTGACACCACTTAGATAGGCAGAGTTCCCTGACAGTTTCAAGACGGGACCCTGCCTCGCACGAACGTATTGTCGCTCCTGTGGTTCCGCCGCACACCGGAAAAGATCGGAACCCTCGCCGTCGGCATGGGTTATCGGCTCACCGACCAACCGGATTTCCCCCATGCCGATCGACCCGCAAAACGCCTTCCTCAGCGTCCAGGCTGGCCTCGCCCAACTGAGCACGCTGATTGTTTCCTACTCCTTCTCGGCCATCGGTGCCGTTATCCTCTTGATCGTCGGTTATATCGTCGCCGGCCTTGCCGAACGTTCGATCTTCGCCGGTCTCGGCCATATCCATGGTTTCGACGCGACGTTGCGGCATTTCTTCTCCAAGATCGTCCGCTATGCCATCCTGATCCTCGTCACCATCATGGTGCTCGGCCAGTTCGGCGTGCAGACGGCCTCGATCATTGCCGCGATCGGTGCCATTGGCCTCGCCATCGGCCTGGCGTTGCAAGGCACGCTGCAGAACATCGCGGCCGGCATCATGCTTCTGGCACTGCGGCCGTTTCGCATCGGCGAGTCCGTCGAGGTCGGTTCGATTGCCGGTACGATCGAGGAGATCGGCCTGTTCGCAACCAAGCTCAGGACGGCCGACGGGGTCTACATATTGGCGCCCAACTCGACGCTGTGGAACCAGCCGGTGCGCAACTTTTCGCGCAACGGGGTGCGCCGCAGCGACATCACGCTGAGCATCGGCTCCTGGAACGACATCGACCGCGCTCAAAAGACATTGCTTGCCATTGCCGCCGCCGAACGGCGGGTCAAGCGTGAGCCGGCACCGATCGCTTTCGTCGCGACATTGGGCGATAGCACCGTTTCGATTGCCTTGCGCTACTGGACATCGTCGGCGGACTTCTTCGCCACCCAGACCGATCTCACCAAGCGCGCCAAGCAGGAATTCGATAGCGAAGGCATATCGATCCCGCTGCCGCCACCGGAAGCCCCGTCGCCGGAAGCCCGTCGACAATAGTCGGGTGGCTCAGTGCCGGCCCTCATCGTCCGGTGCGAAGGCGAGTTCGACCGGCAACGGCGCCTGCGCCGTCATCGGTGCGAAACTGCCGGTTTCGCCGACCGGGACCGCACGCGTCGTGAACACACGCAAAAGCACGAACAGGCAGAAGGCTGCGGCGATGAGAACAGCCACATAGATGAAAGCCTGCGTTCCGAAGACGGCCGACAGCGCCGTCACGATGCCGGGCACGACGAAGCCCGACAGCGACCAGGCAAACAAAAGCGAACTGGACAGCGCCACCATGTCGTCCTTGCCGGCGCGGTCGGCGGCGTGCGCACTGGCCAGCGAATAGATCGATTCCGAAGCGCCGTCCCACACGATGTAGATCACAACCAACGCGGCCAGCGCGCCGCCATCGAACCCGAGTGCAAACAGGCCGGCGACCATGGCGAGCGCGGATGCGGCGATCAGCACATAGCGGCGGTCGGTTCGGTCGGAAATCCAACCAAGCGGGATCTGCAGGATCAGCGTGCCGAGAGGCATCGCCGAAAGCAGCAGCGCCACGTCGGCCTGGCTGTAGCCCTTGGCCGTGGCGTGGATCGGTGCGAAGCCAGCAATCGACATCGACAGGCCGCCGACGGCAAGCATGCCGGCGACGCCGACCGGTGAAACCCGCCAGGCACGGCGCAGCGCCACCGAGGCCGCCTGCGGCGCCGGCGGCTGGGCAAGTTTGGTCATCCCGACAGGGAGGATCGACAGCGCGGTGAAGACGATGCCGATCAGCGGCGCATCCGCTGTCCTGATATCGACCAGCGCTAGCGTCGCGTAGCCGACGCCGAGCCCGGCGACATAGGCAACGTAGAAGAAAGCCATCACCCGGCCGCGGATGGCGTTGGCAACGGCATCGTTCAGCCAGCTCTGCGCGACGATGAACAGGCCGCATATGGCAAAGCCGTAGAGCGCGCGGGCGGCTATCCACAGCAGCGGAAGGACCCCGGCGCCGACAGCGGCGTTGGCCAGCGCGATCAGCGCCGACAGCACCATGAAGGCGCGGGCATGGCCGACCCTTCGCACCAGCGGTCCGGTCAAGATGCAGCCGGCGAGCCCGCCGGCCGAAAGCCCGGTGATGATCAGCCCGGCCCAGGTCGGATCGAAACCCTCTGCGCCAAGCCGGACCGGGATATAAGCAAACATCAGCCCGTTGCCGACGGCAATCAGCGCCATCGACACGATGACGCTGGCAATCGCGATCAGCGGCGTGGGCTCGGCGCCCTGCTCGGCTTCGCTGCGGTTTTTCCTGGGAATCGACATGCCTGCTCAGGATTGCCCATGAAACGGGCAAAGGAAGCGATAAAAGCGACATGGCCGGGCGGCCGGGCTCACCCCTTCGCCAGCTTGCGGATCGCGCTCGATGACAGCGACGAGCGCGGGCCGTGAATGAAGGTCCAGGCCGGCGCCTTCATGCGGGCAAGCCGCGGCGCATCGCCCTCGTCGATGCGGGCATAGTCGAAGGTCTTGGCGACGACCGAGGACAGGAACGACAGCGTCGCGCCCGGGCGGTCGATGACGGCGATCGGGAAGGTCATGACGATCTCGCGCCAGCGCTGCCAGCGATGGAAATCGCGCAGGCTGTCGGCACCCATGATCCAGACGAAATCGACACCGGGGTTGCGCGCCTTGACCAGCGCCAGCGTATCGGCGGTGTAGCGGACGTGATGGGCGGCTTCGAAAGCGGTGACCTTGATCTTCGGGTTCTTGGCGATCTGTTCCGACAGCTGCAGCCGTTCGCCCAGCGGCGCCAACTCCCTGGTGTTCTTCAGCGGATTGCCCGGCGTCACCATCCACCACAACTGGTCGAGCGCCAGGCGTCTGAGCGCGATCTCGGCGACCAGCGCATGGCCGGCATGCGGCGGATTGAACGAACCGCCGAACAGGCCGACGGCAAGGCCTTTCTCGGCGTGCGGCATTTTGAGATAGTGGGAGGAGATAGCC
>NZ_RZPI01000598.1:0-3558 GCF_003998715.1 Mesorhizobium sp. M7A.F.Ca.CA.002.15.2.1 | reverse complement strand
CGGCATTGTTGCGCTTCGGCACGGAATGAAGCTCGAAAAGCTTCATCAACGGGGTCAGCACATCGAGATCGGTGATGCGGGCGAACATGCGCACCAGCGCACGGTCCTTGGAATCGGGGGGCAGCAGCGCCGGTTCTGGAAACCGTTCCTCGAGATATTCGGCGATGACCACCGATTCGACGATCGTCTCGCCCGAGCCGGTGATCAGCACCGGAATCCGGTTCATCGGCGAGATGGCGCGAAACTCTTCCGGGATGGGAAAACCGGGCGGCGGCGCGATGATCTTGAGTGGCACGTCCTTGATGTAGGCCAATGCCCGCACGATCGACGAGTAGGGCGACAACGGCCGCGAATAGAGTTTCATGACCGTCTCTCTCCCCAATGAACCAGACTTGCTCCAAAGAGACAGGAATGTCCGGCTGTTTTCAAGCTGTTCGCTTCGATATCGTCAGGCAGCGATGCCGAGGGCGCTCTCGAACAGTCCGCGGCCGTCGGTACCGCCATGAGCTGCTTCGATCAGGTTTTCCGGATGCGGCATCAGCCCGAGCACATTGCCTTGGCTGTTGACGATGCCGGCAATGTCGTTGATCGAGCCGTTGGGGTTGGTGCCCTCGGCATAGCGGAACACCACCTGGCCTTCGCCTTCGAGACGGGCAAGCGTGTCGGCGTCGGCGAAATAATTGCCGTCATGATGCGCGACCGGCGAGCGGATGATCTGGCCCGGCTGATAGCGGCGGGTGAACATGGTGTTGGCATTGGTGATCTCGAGCTTCACCTGCCGGCAGACGAATTTCAGCGAGGTGTTGCGCATCAAGGCGCCCGGCAACAAGCCGGCCTCGACCAGGATCTGGAAACCGTTGCAGACGCCGATGACCGTCACGCCCGCGGCCGCTTTTTCGGCCACTGCCCGCATGACCGGCATGCGCGCGGCGATCGCGCCACAGCGCAGATAGTCGCCGAAGGAAAAACCGCCCGGAATGGCGATCAGATCGACATCGGGGATTTCGGTGTCGGTTTGCCAGACGGTGACCGGCGGTGTTCCCGAAATCTTGGTCAGCGCCGCGATCATGTCGCGGTCGCGATTGAGGCCAGGCAGGAGGACGACGGCGGATTTCATTTTCTTAGTGATTCCCAAACTCGTCTAGGGCGAACCCATATTCGATTGCTGAGTAAATTTCGAGCAGGTACTGCTCTGCAATGTCTTCAACAACCACATATTTCACGCTGAGTGTCTTCAATCGCTCGATCTCTGCCCGAAAAACTTCAACGAAAGCCGGGTCTTTTTGAAGGTCTTTCCTGCCGGAACCTTTGCGATATGTGGGCTTTAGCCCTAGCTTTTGACGAGCGCGTTTGAAGGCATACGCAGCAGAACCATGATCTTGCCGGAGATGGTTCTTTAATCGCTGTGAGAGATTGTTCGTACGCCCGATTCTTTCGGGAGTGCCATCCTCCAAGAATAAATACACACCCGGCTCTGGTGGAAATTTATCCAGAAAGCCACGGGCTATTGCATCGTCGAGTCGGTGGAATAGCTCCACAACGTTGCTTGCATGTTTTGCAAAGACTGAGTTCAATCAGCCTATCTCCACCGCGTAATTCTCAATCACCGTATTCGCCAGCAGCTTGTCGCACATGGCCTTGAGGTCGGCTTCGGCCTTGGCCTTGTCGCTTTCCGCCAGCTCGACGTCGAACACCTTGCCCTGCCGCACCGTGCCGACGCCGCCGAAGCCCAGGCCGGACAATGCGTGTTCGATCGCCTTGCCCTGCGGGTCGAGCACGCCGTTCTTGAGGGTGACGGTAATGCGGGCCTTGATCACGCTGGACATGCTCCTGTTCTGATTATCGGGTCGCAAACCGCGATCAGTGCGGCTTGCCTTTGAGGCCGTCGGTCGAGGCGACGAGCACCGGGCCGGTCGGGCGCGGCGGCTCGTTCTCGTTCATGATGCCGAGGCGGCGGGCAACTTCCTGGTAGGCCTCGACGAGGCCGCCCATGTCGCGGCGGAAACGGTCCTTGTCGAGCTTGTCCTGCGTCGCCACGTCCCACAGGCGGCAGGAGTCCGGCGAGATCTCGTCGGCGACGACGATGCGCATCATGTCGCCTTCGAACAGGCGGCCGCATTCGATCTTGAAGTCGACGAGCTGGATGCCGACGCCCATGAACAGGCCGGAGAGGAAGTCGTTGACGCGGATCGCCAGCGCCATGACGTCGTCGATCTCCTGCGGGCTCGCCCAGCCGAACGCGGTGATGTGCTCTTCCGACACCATCGGGTCGTCGAGCGCGTCGGCCTTGTAATAGAATTCGATGATCGAGCGCGGCAGAACGGTGCCTTCCTCGATGCCGAGCCGCTTGGACAGCGAACCGGCGGCGACATTGCGCACCACCACTTCGAGCGGAATGATCTCGACTTCCTTGATCAGCTGCTCGCGCATGTTCAGACGGCGGATGAAATGGGTCGGAATGCCCATGCGGTTCAAATGGTTGAAAATATACTCGGAAATGCGGTTGTTGAGGACGCCCTTGCCGTCGATGACCTCGTGCTTCTTCTTGTTGAACGCGGTTGCATCATCCTTGAAGAACTGGATAAGCGTGCCCGGTTCGGGTCCCTCATAGAGTATCTTGGCCTTGCCTTCATAAATGCGGCGGCGATTTTTCATCTGATTTTTCTCTGGGGTTCCGGACAGGCGGTATCAGACCATTTCCTGTCCGTCTGCCTGAAATAGTGCGGCTACGGTAGGGTTCAATGCCGGGTCTATCCCAATCACATCGTTTGCTCAATCGGCAAATCCTTCCAATCAACCGCTTTCGGGACTGAAATGCCGCAGCGCAGCATGCGATGAAGCATATTGACCGGCCCGCGACCTTTTGGTTTGTGCTTTGACAACGCACATATTCACCGCCAACGAATCGAATTTGACCCGGAGGGACGCCATGAGCAGCATGAAAGACCGTGAAGAGGGCTTTGAGCGTAAATTCGCATTCGACGAGGAGCTTCGGTTCAAGGCCTCGGCGCGCCGCAACAAGGCGCTCGGCCTGTGGGCCGCCGAAAAGCTCGGAAAGTCCGGCGCCGATGCCGACGCCTATGCCAAGGAAGTGGTTATCTCCGACATCGAGGAGGCCGGCGACCACGACGTGTTCCGCAAGATCCGCGGGGATTTCGACGCGGCCGGCGTCGAGCAGTCGGACCACCAGATCCGCCGCACCATGGACGAACTGATGGCGCAGGCGATCGAGCAGATCAAGAACACCTGATCCGGGCCATGCGCTGATCCCGCGGCCATACGCTGGACCAATCGACCGCCCGGCCTATCCGGGCGGTTTTTCTTTGCCTTTGCCGCCGTTTCCGGCTGAAACTGCGGTCGCTAACAAGGAAAGAGTTCATGTCCCTGAAGTCCCGCCTCGCGGCCGATGAAACGTTGTTCACCGCATGGTCCGGTGTGCCGGATGCCTTGACGGTCGAGATCGTCGCCAAGCAGGGTTTCGATGCCGTCACGCTCGACATGCAGCATGGCGGCCATCACGAAGACAGCGTGCTGCGTGGCCTGGTGCCGGTGCTCGCT
>NZ_RZPI01000597.1:0-3563 GCF_003998715.1 Mesorhizobium sp. M7A.F.Ca.CA.002.15.2.1 | reverse complement strand
GCTCCACACAATCCCGGAACTGGATCAGTCCAGCCTGTCCCGGCATTCGATGGCGGCGGCATATCACGGACGAAGTGGCGTGGCATAGGGGGCTGACGAACGTCAGGGCCGCACCTCCTTCGCCTCGAATATGCGTTCCCACCTTCATGGCTGCCGTCCGAGGCTGGCGACCTGACTAATCGTCAGTGAATTCGGGCAAACGAAAATAGGGGTTGCGCGGATCAAAGGGATATTTCGGCTCGCCCTTACCAGCAAGAACAGCCCCCGGAATCAGCACGCCTTTCGGCCCGAACTGATAGTCGATGCCGGCACAGAGGTGAGCGAGATCCTGGTAGTTGAAACTGCGCAACGCACTGCCACCTTCAAATGCAGCTGTTTTGAGTTGCTCAGGCATGAGCGGCCCGATCATCCTGTCGCGATAGGCTTTGATCTTGGCCTTGTTGAGTCTGGAGGCCTGACATTCGGCGCCGACGACCCGCGCCAGCATGATGTTCCTGACCGCAGTCCCGGCAGGATCATCCAGCGGGGCCGAATATTTCTTGAGAAAGTAATTCGTACCGGGATCGTTCGTCATCGCCTTGCGCCAAAACGGCGGGAACTTTTCGGCAGCCTGTTCTCACAAGCAGCCCCTTTTTTGCAGTAACTGGACTTCGCTCGCCAGCCATTTTCGTTCAAGGCCGGATGAACACCTTGCCGTTGGGTTTGGCCAGTTCGGCTGGCAGCCGCGCCATTGCTTCGGCAAGCGGCACCACCGCCGTCACGTCGGTCGACCAGCGCCCATCGGAAAAACGCTTCTGCGCTTCCAGGATCGCCGGGCCGCGACGGTCGCGGAACTGGCGCATCCACTCACTCAGCCAAAACCCTTCGATATGCTTGTGCTGGAAGATCAGTTGGCCGGGCTCGCGGATAACGGTGGCTTCGGGATCGAGCCGCCCATAAATGATCCAGCGCGACCGCTTCGGCATGACGTCGAAGATGGCGGAGGCAAGCGGCCCGGTTACCGCGTCAAGGAAGATGCGCGGCTGTTCGGCCTTCATCACCTCGCGCAGCGCCGCCTTGAAATCCGGCGCCCTTTCATTGAGCACGTGCGCCGCGCCAAGCGCATTCAGAGCCGCGATCTGGTCGTCGCGGCGCACGGTGACGATCGGCCGGAAACCCTCTTCGCTGGCCAGGCCGATGATCAGCTTGCAGAGCTGGCTGGCGCCGGCGGTCATGACGAAGGCCTTCTCGCCTTCCTCCTTGACGATGTCGAACATGGCGAGCGCCGTGAGCGGGTTGACGATCATCGCCGCACCGTCCTCGTCGCGAACGGTGTCGAGCAGCGGGATGCAGGCAGCCGCCTCGGCGACGGCATAGTCGGCCCACGAGCCCCAGTTGGTGACGCCGGTGGCAAAGGCCACGCGCTTGCCGATCAGGCTTTTGGGATAGGGCTCGTCCCCGCTGGCGACGACAATGCCGACACCCTCGAAACCGGCCGGCTGGCCCTTGGCACGCGGCTGGCCGTACTGGCCCTTGACGAAGGCGACATCGGACGGATTGATCGAGGCGAGGCTGACCTTGATCAGCACCTGGCTGGGGCCCGGTGTCGGCACCGCGATGCTGCCCGGCTCGAGATAGGGCTCCATCGCCTCCAGCACACTGCCGCTCCGCGTCCTGGTGTAGCCATCGCCGACAAGCAGCAGCGCCTTCATTTCGGATGGGACGGTCATCGGAACACTCCTCGCTCGAGCCTCGAGTCGCGCCCGCATGACGATGCCGGCGCTCAAACCTTCTCCTGCGTGTATTTCCTCAACTCCGTCCGCGCCACCTGACGGCGATGCACGGCGTCCGGCCCGTCGGCAAGGCGCAAGGTCCGCAGATGCGTCCACGACCGCGCCAGCGGTGTGTCCTGGCTGATGCCTTGCGCGCCGAACATCTGCACCGCCTCGTCGGTGACCTTGAGCGCGACGCGCGGTGCGACCACCTTGATCTGGCTGATCCAGGGAGCAGCGGCCCGCGCATCGCCCTGGTCGATCATCCACGCCGCCTTGAGGCAGAGCAGCCGCGCCATCTCGATCTCCATGCGGCATTCGGCGATGATGTCGAAATTGGCGCCGAGCTTTGCCAGCTTCTGGCCGAAGGCCTCGCGGCGCACGGAACGCTGGCACAGCATCTCGAGCGCCATCTCGGCCTGTCCGATGGCGCGCATGCAGTGGTGGATGCGGCCGGGACCGAGCCGCCCTTGCGCGATCTCGAACCCCCTGCCCTCGCCGAGGATCAGGTTCGACGCCGGTACGCGCACATTGTCGAAGCGAAGATGCATGTGGCCATGCGGCGCGTCGTCATCGCCATAGACCTGCATGGCCCGCACCTTGGTCACGCCTTTGGTGTCTGATGGCACCAGGATCATCGAATGGCGGCGGTGCTGCGGCTCGTCATCGCCCCCGGTCCTGACCATGACGATGTAGATGGCGCAGCGCGGATCGCCGGCGCCCGAAGCCCACCATTTCTCGCCATTGAGCACATAGTCGCCGCCGTGGCGTTCACAACGCATGGCAATGTTGGTGGCATCGGATGAAGCGACATCCGGCTCGGTCATCAGATAGGCCGAGCGGATATTGCCGTCGAGCAGCGGTTCCAGCCATGCTTTCTTGTGGTCGGCCGAGCCGTATCGCTCCAGCACCTCCATGTTGCCGGTGTCGGGCGCCGAGCAGTTGAAGGTCTCGGCGCCGAGATGCGCCTTGCCCATCTCTTCGGCCAGATAGGCGTATTCGACAGTGGAAAGGCCATAGCCGCGTTCCGAGCCGGTCAGCCAGAAATTCCACAGGCCGCGCTCTCTTGCGGTCTTCTTCAGCCCTTCGAGGATCTCGCTCTGACGCGCACTGTAGACCCAGCGGCTGCCTGCCTTGCCCACTTCGCTGAGGAATTCATGGTCGAGCGGCATGATCTCGTCGCGCACCATGGCCGCGACGCGCGCGTGGATTGGCTTCAGCCGCTCGGTCATGCCGAGATTCATCTCCGTCATCGGTCGCTAACCCTTCATACACGCCAGGCATTTTGTCAGTGGCAAGGATGACCGTACTTCGGATAGCCTTGTCAACGAACTGTTTGCCCGCATGCCGAGCGCGGAGAATTGTGATGAGCTATCTGGACGAACTGTTTTCGGTGGCCGGCAAGACCGCGCTGGTGACGGGTGCGGCGACCGGCATCGGCCGCATGGCGGCGACCGCGCTGGTCAGGGCCGGCGCCAGCGTGATGATCGCGTCGCGCAAGGGCGAGGATTGTATCAAGGTCGCCGAAGAGTTGAACCAGCTTGGTGCACCGGGCCGGGCCGACGGCTTCGTCGGCGACGTTTCCAGCGAAGCCGGCATCGCCGCACTCGTCGCCGAGGTCAAATCGCGCACCGAACGGCTGAACATTCTGGTCAACAACGCCGGCGTCTCCTGGGGCGCGCCGCTGGAAAGCTTCCCCTATTCGGCATGGGCCAAGGTGTTTGGCGTCAACGTCACCGCGGTCTTCCATCTGACGCGCGAATTGCTGCGGCTGCTCGATGCCGCCGCCAGCGACGCCGATCCGGCCAGGGT
>NZ_RZPI01000596.1:0-3570 GCF_003998715.1 Mesorhizobium sp. M7A.F.Ca.CA.002.15.2.1 | reverse complement strand
GTCACCGCCATGGCCGAGATGTTCGGCAATCTCGCCTGGACGCAGCAGATGGCGCCGCTGGCGCCCGGCACCAGCGGCATCGCCTTCCCCGTCCACGCCGACCGCGGCCAATGCGGCCTTGTCGTTTTCCTGGGCTCGGAGATCACCCTGTCGCAGGACGCTCTCTACGAGATCCACGCTCGTTGCTTTTCGTTGTTCGCCGCAGTCGCCCGCATCCGCCCGAGCGATGCCGGCCGCATGCGTGCAATCTCCAAGCGCGAACTCGAATGCCTGAAGCTGACCGCCAACGGCAACACCAGCGAGGAGATCGCGCGACTCCTGAAACTGTCGGTGCACACCGCCAACCAGTATCTGACCCAATCGACCCAGAAGCTCAACGCCGTCAATCGCAACCAGGCCGTTGCCAAGGCGCTGCGGCTGGGCTTGATCGAATAGGGGAATTCGGCAGCGCTTCGAAAGCGACCGACGGTCAGCGATAGGCCAGCGGCTCGACCTTGCGGATACGCGCCTCTTCGATCACCGCTTCGAGCAGCGCCGTGTTGCGCTCCGGGTCTTCGCCCGGCTTCTCGAACGATACGTAGTTGACCGCCACCGACGCGCCGAGCTCGCTCAGCGTCAGCTGGAAATAGACGGTGACGCCGGGCGGCCTCAGTTCCAGATCGAGCACGATGCGCGGGCTGCCGCTCCAGTCGACATGCGCCTCACCACCATGGCCGAGCCGCAGAGTACCCGGCATGAAGAACAACTCAACCGCTGAATCGACCAGGTCCGACAGGCATGCGAAATGCTCCAGCCGGATAAAGGCGATGTAGTCGGCGACATCGATCAGCCTCAGTTCGCCCACCACCTGCTCGATGGCGCTGGCGACGATGATCTCGCGGGATTTTGCGTGCGGTTGCCGGTTCATGAAATCTGTCTGCGCTCAGCCTTTTTCGAGTAGACGATCCGCACCAGTTCGGCGACGGCCTGGTAGAATTGTGACGGGATCACATTATCGACCGAAACTTGCTTGTACATGGAGCGGGCGAGCGCCACGTCCTCGAAGATCGGGATGTTGTGTTCCCGCGCGATCTCGCGGATCTTGAGCGCCACCAGATCCTGGCCCTTGGCCAGCACCATGGGCGCCGAGTCCTCGTCGCGCACATATTTCAGCGCGATCGAGAAGTGCGTCGGGTTGGCGATGATCAGCGTCGCGCGCGGCACCGCCGTCATCATCCGTTTGCGCGCCCGGTCGCGCGCCAGCGAGCGCAGCCGCGACTTGACGATCGGGTCGCCCTCGGACTGTTTGAACTCGTCCTTGACCTCCTGCTTGCTCATGCGCAGATCCTGCTTCCAGTGGAAGCGCGACCAGACGATGTCGACTGCCGCGATCAGCCCCATGACGAAGACGATCGCCACCAGGATGTCGACGGCGATGCCGCGGATGACGAGACCGAAGGCGACCGGATTGGTGATCATCCCGGCGAGCAGCTTGCGGTGGTCTTCCGACAGGGTGAAGCTCAGCACGACGATGGCAAACCCGACCTTGCCGAGTGACTTCAGGAACTCGACCCAACCCTGGATGCCGAACAGCCTGTTCCAACCCTTGGCGATCGAAATACGCGAGAGTTGCGGCCGGACCCGCTCGCCTACGAATTGCGGCATGTTCTGGAACACCGAGGCGCCGACGCCGGCGACGGTCAGCAGCACCATCAAGCTCAGGACGGCGCGGCCGACCTCGAGCAGGACGATCTTGTAAAGCGCGATGACGTCGGTCTCCGTGTCCATCGGCCAGGCTTCCGGCTTCTCCAGGAACATCGACAGGAACATGCCGAGATCGATGATCGCATCCTTGGCGTAGAAGACGGTGAACACCAGTATGGCAACGAACGAGGCAAAGAGCGCTGTCTCCCGCGAATGGGGCAGCTTGCCCTGTTCGATGGTGTCGCGGATCTTCTTTTCCGTCGCCTCTTCGGTTTTCGAATCCTTGTCGACCGCGTCAGCCATGGCGCGGTCCTAGGCGGCGTCTTGGGTCGAGGGGAGTTCGAAGGCGCCTTCGCGCGACAGCCGGATCGTCGTCGTCACGATCGTCTTGCGGGCCGCCATGATATCGGCGAGGGGGATCCCGTCCGAGCCCTGCCCGAGCTCGGCTTCGATCATGCGCCGCGAGCGGGCGCCGATGGCCGACAGCACCGATTCTGCAAGGGCGGCCGACGTGCCACGCAAGGCCAGCGTGACCAGCTCCGTCGATAGCCCGTCGAACAGCAGCACCCGCGCTTTCTGGGTGAGCAGCGGCAGATCGTCGAAAGCAAACAGCCGGGCTCGCACGCCGTCGAGATCAGGCGTGCCGGCGGCTTCCAGATCCTGCATCACCTCCTCGAGCAGCGGCTTGTCGAGTTCGTTGAGGACGCTGGCGACACGCGCCTGTCCGGCCGAGGTATCCTTGGTCGAGGTTTCGGCCAGCACACTGGTGCGCAGCCGGTTTTCGACGATCCTGGCGGCAGCGTCGGGAACATTGGCCATCGTCACCATGCGCTTGATGATTTCTCCACGCATCGGCTTGGTCAGTGTCAGCAGCACGCTCGCCGCCACCTGCGGCGCCAGCTTCGACAACACCATGGCCGCTGTCTGCGGATGCTCACCGGCCAGGAAGGCGCCAAGCCGCGCCGGTTCGAGCTTTTCGAGCTCGGGCCAGATCGGCGGCGGGCCTTCCGGTGCGACCTCGAATTTCCTGTCGCCCATGATCGCGCTCATCTCTTCGGGCGAGAGCGATTCGTTGAGGATGGTGTCCATCCTGTCGGCGGAATCGAGCAATCCCGCCCCTTCGGTGAATTCGGCCTCGAACTCAGCGACAATGCGCTCAAGATCGCTTTGCGGAATCGTCCGCAGCAGCCGGGCGCCCTCGATCAGGGCCTTCAGTTCTTCCTGCTTGAAGAATTTCAGCAGGCGGCTGGCCGACGGCTTGCCCATCGCCACAAGTATGGCGGCCGCCTTCTGCGCGCGGGTCAAGGTCACCGGCGTCGTCATGCCACTCGCCTCCGCTGCCACCGGCAAGCCCCGCAAACCATGTCTAGGCGCCCTTCGTGCCGGCGATGATTTCGGTCAGCCTGATGCCGAAGCGCGAAGGATCGCTTTCCAGAACGGTTATCTCGCCGCGCGCGATCTTTCGGCCGTTGACCACGACGTCGACAGGTTCGCCGATGCGGCGATTGAGCGCCACGGTCGACCCTTTTTGCAGCGCCATCAGATCGGAGACCGGCATCTCGGTGCTGCCGAGGATGATCTGGACATCGACGGGGATGTTCATGATCACGCTCGAATTGGCCGATGAGGCCGCCCTGAACGCCGCATCGGGACGTTGCTCCTCTTCATGCAGGACCCCGCGCAACTCTTCGATGGCACGGTCGAGTTGCTCGTCCGGCTGGTCGAGGTCGGCTTCCGCCTTGGTTTTGGCCATGATCGTCTCCAAATGCTCAGGCGCGTCCGGCGGCAGCCGGCATCAGCCCGTCGATAAAGTCCTGCCCGGCATCGTAAGGTTGCCTGATCCGGACGGTGTAATTCTGTCCCAGTTTGCCGAACTCGCATACGAAC
>NZ_RZPI01000595.1:0-3572 GCF_003998715.1 Mesorhizobium sp. M7A.F.Ca.CA.002.15.2.1 | reverse complement strand
CTTGTCCTCCGGCTTGGCGCGGCCCTTCTTGACCTGATCCGAGACCAGGCTGTCGGAATGCGCCTTGCCCTTGGCGGCCGACTCCAGATCACGGTCGAGCAGCACCACCGGGATGCCGGCCTTGGCGGTGACATAGGCGATGCCGGCGCCCATGAAGCCGGCGCCGAGAATGCCGATCTTCTTGAACTTGGTTTCGGGCACGCCGGCCGGGCGGCGGGCGCCCTTGTTCAGTTCCTGCAGCGACACAAACAGCGAGCGGATCATCGCCGCCGCTTCCCTGGTCTGCATGATCTCGGTGAAATAGCGCTGCTCGATGCGCAAGGCGGTGTCGAATGGCACCAGCAGGCCTTCATAGACGCATTTGAGGATCGCGGCGGCGGCCGGATAGTTGCCATAGGTCTCGCGGCGCAGGATGGCGATGGCCGGCGGCCACAGATTGAAACCGGCCGGCGAATAGATCTGGCCGCCGGGCAGCTTGAAACCTTTCTCGTCCCATGGCGCCACCGGCTTCAGGCCATTCCTGATCATCGCCTTGGCGGTCTCGACCAACCTTGTCGGCTCGGCGATCTCATGGATCAGGCCCATCGACTTGGCCTTCTGCGGCGACAGCGTCTGGCCGGAGGTCAGCATCTGCAACGCCTGCTGCTGATCGGTCAGCCGCGGCACGCGCTGGGTGCCGCCGGCGCCCGGGAAGATGCCGATCTTCACCTCGGGAAGCGCCATCTTCACCTTGTCGCTATCGGCGGCGACACGGCCGTGGCAGGCGAGCGACAATTCGAAGGCGCCGCCCATGCAGGTGCCGTTGATCGCCGACACCCACGGCTTTCCTGATGTTTCCAGCTTGCGGAACAGGCCGGTCATCATGCCGGCATTGTCGAACAGCGCCTTGGTCGCCTTTTCGGCGTCCTTGCCCTTTTCCGCGGCGAAGGTCGTCAGCATCTTCTGCAGCAAAGAGATATCTGCACCGCCGGAGAAGGTATCCTTGCCGGAGGTGATCACGGCGCCCTTGATGGCGGCGTCACCAGCCACCTTGTCGACAATGGCGTTCAATTCCCGCATCGCCTCTTCGGTGAAGACGTTCATCGAACGGCCGGGCATGTCCCAGGTGACCAGCGCAATGCCGTCGGCGTCGGTGTCGAGGGCGAAATTGGTGTAGCTCATCGTTTCTCTCCCCGTCAGACGCGTTCGATGATGGTTGCGGTGCCCATGCCGGCGCCGATGCACAGCGTCACCAGAGCGGTGTTGAGATCGCGCCGCTCGAGTTCGTCCAGCACCGTGCCGAAGATCATCGCGCCGGTGGCGCCGAGCGGATGACCCATGGCGATGGCACCGCCATTGACGTTGATCTTGTCATGCGGAATGTCGAAAGCCTGCATGTAGCGCAGCACCACCGAAGCGAAGGCTTCGTTGAGCTCGAACAGGTCGATGTCCGAGAGCTTCATCTTGGCGCGCTTCAACAGCTTCTCGGTGACGTCGACCGGACCGGTCAGCATCAGCACAGGCTCGGAGCCGATGTTGGCGAAGGTGCGGATACGCGCGCGGGGCTTCAGCCCCATCGCCTTGCCGGCCTTCTTCGAACCGAGCAGCACGGCCGCCGCACCATCGACGATGCCGGACGAATTGCCGGCATGATGGACGTGGTTGACCTCTTCCACTTCGGGATGCTTCTGCACCGCGACCGCATCGAAGCCGCCCATTTCGCCGGGCATGACGAAGGACGGGTTGAGCGAGGCCAGCGACTGCATGTCGGTCGACGGGCGCATATGCTCGTCATGGTCGAGGATGGTCAGGCCGTTCTGGTCCTTGATCGGAATGACGGATTTCTTGAAGCGGCCATCCGCCCAGGATTTGGCGGCGCGCTTCTGGCTCTCGACCGCATAGGCGTCGACGTCGTCTCTGCTGAAGCCGTATTTGGTGGCGATCAGGTCGGCCGAGATGCCTTGCGGCACGAACCAGCCGGGCAGGCCGACCGAAGGATCCATGAACCAGGCACCGCCCGAGGCGCCCATGCCGACGCGCGACATCGATTCGACACCGCCGGCAATGACGATCTCGTCCGCTCCCTGCGCGATCTTGGCGGCACCGAAATTGATGGCGTCGAGCCCGGAAGCGCAGAAGCGTGAGATCTGCATGCCGGGCGCCTTGGTGTCGTAGCCGGCCTCGAAGGCGGCGGCGCGCGGAATGACCGAACCCGCCTCGCCGACCGGATCGACGCAGCCGAAGATGATGTCGTCGACGTTTGCAGTGTCCAGCCCATTGCGGTCGCGCAGCGCCTCGAGCGTCTTGGCGGCAAGCCGCACCGCCGGCACCTCGTGCAGCGATCCGTCTTTCTTGCCCTTGCCACGCGGTGTGCGCACGGCGTCATAGACATAAGCTTCAGCCATTTGCTTGCTCCTTGGGTTTGCCTGATGTCGCCTTCAGAGAGAGCGTCCGATCAGCAATTTCATGATCTCGTTGGTGCCGCCGTAGATGCGCTGGACGCGGGCGTCGCGGAACATGCGGGCGATCGGGTATTCATTCATGTAGCCATAGCCGCCATGCAGTTGAAGGCATTCGTCGACGACTTTTCCCTGCAGGTCGCTGAGCCAGTACTTGGCCATCGACGCTGTCACGGGATCGAGGCCGCCCGCGATGTGGCGGGCGACGCAATCATTGTAGAAGACGCGGCCGATGGTGGCCTCGGTCTTGAGTTCGGCCAGCTTGAACTGGGTGTTCTGGAAATCGATGATCGCCTTGCCGAACGCCTTGCGCTCCTTGACGTAGTCGATGGTCAGCGCCAGCGCCCGCTCGATCATGGCGATGGCGCCCGTGCCGATCTGCAGCCGCTCCTGCGGCAGTTGCTGCATCAACTGGACGAAGCCCTGCCCTTCCTCGTGGCCGAGCAAATTGGAGGTCGGCACGCGCATGTCGTTGAAGAACAGCTCCGACGTGTCGTTGGCCTTGAGCCCGATCTTGTCGAGGTTACGGCCGCGCTGGAAACCTTCGACCTCGTCGGTCTCGACGACGATCAGCGAGGTGCCCTTGGCGCCCTTCTCCGGATCGGTCTTGGTGACGACGATGATGAAGTTCGCAAGCTGGCCGTTGGTGATGAAGGTCTTGGAACCATTGATCTTGTAGTGGTTGCCATCCTTCTGCGCCCGCGTCTTGACGCCCTGCAGATCGGAACCGGCGCCGGGCTCGGTCATGGCGATGGCGCCGATCAGCTCGCCGGTCGCCAGCTTCGGCAGCCATTTCTTTTTCTGCTCCTCGGAGCCGTAGTGGAGGATATAAGGGGCGACGATCGAATTGTGCAGGCCGATGCCGAACCCGTCGACGCCGACATGGCCAATGGCCTCGATGATGGCGCTCTCATGCGCGAAGGTGCCGCCGGAGCCGCCATATTCCTCCGGCATAGAAGCGCAGAGCAGGCCGGCGGAACCTGCCTTCAGCCAGCTTTCGCGATCGACCATCTCGTTCTTCTCGAACTCGTCGTAGCGCGGCGCGATCTCCTCCGACATGAAGCGATGCGCCATGTCGTAGAGCATGCCGACCTCGTCCGCCGCCCAGGCGGGCTTCGGCAAAGAGAGCACTTC
>NZ_RZPI01000594.1:0-3579 GCF_003998715.1 Mesorhizobium sp. M7A.F.Ca.CA.002.15.2.1 | reverse complement strand
GAGTGGCCAGAGCATAACTCCGAAAAGTTATGCGCCAAGATAGTGCCACCGCATAGGCTGTCGGGACGATAGATATCAAGCGCGATTGTCGGGAATCCCCGCAAACCTGATCGGTTCGACGGTCGCTTTTTTCACAACTGATGCCGGATGGCGCGGCGACTTCGGAATGCCGTCGCGTCTAGGCTGCAGCCAATTTTTCGGAGCCTCCCATTTCCATCATGCAGACCTATGATTTCATCATCGTCGGCTCCGGCTCGGCCGGCTCGGTCCTGGCTGAAAAACTGTCGGCCTCGGGGCGCTTCTCGGTGCTGGTGCTGGAGGCCGGCGGCAGCGACCGCCGCTTCTACGTGCAGATGCCGCTCGGCTACGGCAAGACCTTCTTCGATCCCGGCGTCAACTGGAACTACAAGGCCGAGCCGGACCCGGGGCTTGCCGGCAATGCCGACCACTGGCCGCGCGGCAAGCTGCTCGGCGGTTCGAGCTCGATCAACGCCATGGTCTGGATCAGGGGCGCGCGCGAAGATTTCGATGCCTGGGCCGCCGCCGGCAATCCCGGCTGGGGCTATGACGATCTGCTGCCCGCCTTCAAGGCGCTCGAGGACAACCAGGCCGGCGCGGACCAATGGCGCGGCGTCGGCGGCCCGCTGCATGTCACAGACTGTTCGGGCGCCGTCCACCCGCTGACCAAACGCTATCTCGTCGCCGGCCAGCAGGCCGGCTTGCCCTTCAACCCGGATTTCAACGGCGCTGCCCAGGAAGGCGTCGGCGTCTACCAGATCTCGACCCGCAACGGCCGCCGCATGTCGGCGGCGCGCGCTTTCCTGCGCCCGGCGATGAAGCGCGCCAACGTCCGCGTCGAGATGAAGGCGCTGGCGACCAGGGTGCTGTTCGAGGGCAAGCGCGCCGTCGGTGTCGAATACCAGCAGAACGGCGAGACGAAGTCGGCGCGTGCCGGTCGCGAAGTCATCCTGTCGGGCGGCTCGGTCAACTCGCCGCAATTGCTGCAGCTGTCCGGCGTCGGGCCTTCCGCGCTGCTGAAAGGCCTGGGCATCCGGATGGTCCACGCCAACGAGAATGTCGGCGCGCATCTGCAGGATCATGTCGGCATCAACTACACCTTCAAGGGCAAGCTGCCGACGCTCAACCAGACGCTGCGTCCCTGGTGGGGCAAGCTGCTGGTCGGCATGCAATATATCCTGACCCGTTCGGGCCCGCTGTCGCTGTCGATGAACAATGCCGGTGGCTTCTTCCGCACCGACCCGGCGGCGACGCGGCCCAACATGCAGCTCTATTTCCAGGCATTCTCGACCGTCATTCCCAAGAGCGGCGAGCGTCCCATCCTGACGCCCGACCCATGGCCGGGCTTTTCCATCGGCCTGTCCAACTGCCGCCCGTCGAGCCGTGGCGAGATCATGATCCGCTCGGCCAATCCGCGCGAGTACCCCAGGATAACGGCCAATGCCTACTCCACCAATGCCGATGTCGAGGAGATGCTGGCGGCGGTGAAATTCGTCCGCAAGATCGCCTCGATGCCTGCCATGGCCGAGATCATCGAGGAAGAGGTTTTGCCAGGCCCGTCAATCACTTCCGATGCAGACCTGATTCAGGATTTCAGGAAGCGCTCGGGCACTGTCTATCATCCGGTCTCGACCTGCCGCATGGGGCCCGATCCGGCGCGCGCCGTCGTCGACCCGCGTCTCAAGGTGCACGGCATCGACGGCCTGCGCGTCATCGACGCCTCCATCTTCCCCGACAACATCACCGGCAACACCAACGCCGCCTCGATCATGACCGGTTGGAAGGGCGCCGAACTGGTTCTGGAGGACCAAAAATGAAGATCACGGACGTCAAGACCTGGGTTGTCGACAATCCGCCGCCCGGCATCGGCGGCAAGTATTTCATCTTCGTCAAGTTGACCACCGATGGCGGCGTGGTCGGCTATGGCGAGGCCTACAACGCCACCTTCTCCGCCCATGTTACCGCCCGGATGGTCGAGGACATGGCCGAGCGCTATCTCGTCGGCCGCGATCCGCACGACATCGAGAACTTCTTCCGCCGCGCCTATTCGTCCGGCTTCACCCAGCGGCCCGACGTGTCAGGCATGGGCTGCTTCTCGGCGCTGGAAATGGCCTGCTGGGACATCATCGGCAAGGAGGCCGACAAGCCGGTCTACAAACTGCTCGGCGGCCAGGTGCACGAAACGCTGCGTTCCTACACCTATCTTTATCCGCACACCGGCAGCGTCCACTCCGAGGATGCGCACGGCAAGAACGTCTACAACGACCCCGATCTCGCCGCCGCCTGCGCGCTCGAATATGTCGAACAGGGGTTCAACGCCGTCAAACTGGACCCGGCCGGCCCCTACACCGCCTTCGACGGCCACCAGCCGCGTCTTGTCGATATCGACCTGTCCACCCGCATGATCAAGGCGATCCGCGAGGCGGTCGGCACCCGCGCCGACATCCTGTTTGGCACGCACGGCCAGTTCACAGCGTCCGGCGCGCTGCGCATGGCGCGCGCCATCGAGCCCTATGATCCCTTGTGGTTCGAGGAGCCGGTGCCGCCTGACATGCCCGAAGTCATGGCGCAAGTGGCCCGCGCGACCTCGATCCCGATCGCCACCGGCGAACGGCTGACCACCAAGTTCGAGTTCGCCCGCGTCATCGAGAACCGCGCCGCGACCATCCTGCAGCCGGACCTCGGCCGCTCCGGCGGCATTCTCGAAACCAAGAAGATCGCGGCGATGGCCGAGGCCTACCACATCCAGGTCGCCCCTCACTGCTATTGCGGGCCGATCGTCGGTGCGGCCAACATCCAGCTGGCGGTGACACTGCCCAACTTCCTCATCCTGGAATCGCTGAAGCAGTGGGACGGTTTCCATGCCACGCTCTTGAAGAAGAAGATCGAGTGGCAGGACGGCAACGTCGTCCCCTCGAAGGAGCCCGGCCTCGGCGTCGAGTTGAACGAAGCGGTCTGCGACGCGCACCCCTATACGGGCAAGGACCTGCATCTGCAGATGATGCAGACCCCGCTGATGCCGTGAGCAAGAGCTACGCCTTCATCGGGCTTGGCCATCTCGGCGGAAACCTTGCCGCCAGCCTGATCCGCAACGGCTTTGCCGTCACCGTCCTCGACCGCGATCCGGCCGCCGTCGAGCGCCTGGTGGCGCTCGGCGCCACTGCCGCGAGCAGCCCGGCCGAGGCCGCCGCCTGGGCCGGCAATGCCATCACGTGCCTGCCTTCGCCCAAGGTCAGCGAAGCGGTGCTGGCCGGACCCGGCGGATTGCTGGAGGGCCTACCCCAAGGCGGCACCTGGATCGAGATGTCCACCAACGGCCGCGACGAGATTCTTCGCCTTGCGGCCCTCGCCTCGGCCAGGGGCGTCGAGACGCTGGAATGCCCGGTCACCGGTGGCGTGCATCTGGCGGCGGCTGGCAAGATCACCGCGCTGGTCGGCGGCGATCCAGCGCTCTACGAACGTCATCGGCCGGCCATCGAGGCGATGTGCGCAAAGTCGTTCCTGATGGGTCCGGTCGGCTCGGCGGCGGTGATCAAGGTGATCACAAACATGCTCGCCTTC
>NZ_RZPI01000593.1:0-3581 GCF_003998715.1 Mesorhizobium sp. M7A.F.Ca.CA.002.15.2.1 | reverse complement strand
ATGTTCTTGCCGACCAGATGCCGGAAGCGCTCGTCGTCGGGATGCACCGCGACGGCCGTATCGCCCAGCATCGTCTCCGGGCGCGTCGTCGCCACGGTGATGAAGGTTTTCGGGTTTTCCGGGTCGAAGACCTTGCCTTCGACGGGGTAGCGGAAGTGCCAGAGATTGCCATTGACCTCCTGCTGCTCGACCTCGAGATCGGAGATCGCGGTGAGCAGCTTGGGGTCCCAGTTCACAAGACGCTTGTCCTTGTAGATCAGCCCTTCCTTGTAGAGCGTGACGAACACTTCGAGCACCGCCTTGGACAGGCCTTCGTCCATGGTGAAGCGTTCGCGTGACCAGTCGGCCGAGGCGCCGAGCCGCTTCAGCTGGTTGAAGATGGCACCGCCGGATTCGGCCTTCCACTCCCACACTTTCTCGATGAACTGTTCGCGGGTCAGGTCGCGGCGATGGATCTGCTTTTCCATCAGCTGCCGCTCGACCACCATCTGCGTGGCAATGCCGGCATGGTCCATGCCCGGCTGCCACAGGACGTTCTTGCCGCGCATGCGCTCGAAGCGCACCAATATATCCTGCAGCGTGTTGTTGAGCGCGTGTCCCATATGCAGCGAGCCGGTGACGTTCGGCGGCGGGATGACGATGGTGAAGGCCTCCGCCCCCTCCTCGGCCCCGGCACCGGCGCGAAACGCGTCGGCCTCTTCCCAGACTTTGGCGATCTTCGGCTCGACGGTTTTGGCGTCGTAGGTCTTTTCAAGCATGGGAAAATGGTCCGCGCTGTCGGGAGTTTGCTGGTCCGGTGTAAATCGGAAGGTTTTGGCCAAGTCAACCGCAAGGGCTGTCTCGGACCCTCACAACCAGATAGGCGCGGCCTCAGTCATTTCAACGGAACGCGATCCGTCGTCCTGCCGACAACGACTTCACCAAAAGAAACGGCGCCACGAAGGCGCCGTTTCCTCTGGGCAATCGGCATGGGGAACTACTGCGCCCCGCGCGCCACGCGCTCGATCTCCTCGCGCACCAGCCTTTCGACCAGTGTCGGCAGATTGTTGTCGAGCCAATCCTGCAGCATCGGCCGCAGCATCTCTTCGGCCATCTCGTCGAATGTCTTCTTGCTGCGGCTGGCAAACGCGTCGGAAAGC
Organism: Mesorhizobium sp. M7A.F.Ca.CA.002.15.2.1; assembly: GCF_003998715.1. Lineage (NCBI taxonomy): Bacteria > Pseudomonadati > Pseudomonadota > Alphaproteobacteria > Hyphomicrobiales > Phyllobacteriaceae > Mesorhizobium > Mesorhizobium sp. M7A.F.Ca.CA.002.15.2.1. Next base: position 2,442 of record NZ_RZPI01000593.1, on the reverse strand, counting down.
TCGCCAAAGGCAGCCGCGACCTGACGGCCGGTGTGCTCGGAAACGATCGCCGGACGCGGCGCGTCGCTGGCCGCCACCGGCCGCACCACGCTTGCATCCGGACGAGACGGCTCGGTAGCCGGTTTCGCGGCCGGTTCATCCCCTGGAGCCTCCACGGACGGCTGGGCAGCCGTCTTGCGTGCCTCGCTCCGGTCCGACACCGCCCTGGCCTGCTCGCCAACCGCGGCGATCTCGCGACGCCAATCGGCGATGGAAGCGTCGGCGACAGGACGCGATATTGGCGCTTCAGCCGTGATTGGCTCCGCTGCAACGCGGGCGCTGACCTCGGCGAGTGTCATCGATGGCCTTGCCGGGCTGGGATCGGGGCGCACCGGCGTTTCCATGCGCGCCACCACCGGCTCGGCCGGCGGCAGCTGTGACTGGACTTCCGCCAGCGTGACAGGCTTCCTGCCCTCGGGGGCGGCATGCAGGTCGGCACGAAAAGCTTCCACGTCGGGGGCTGCATAGGCGCTCGACGCGCGCTCCAGATCCTGGCTCAGCTCATCGGCGTCGCCCGGCTGCTTGCGGCCGCCGTCGCTGTCCTCGATGATCCGCCTGATGGAAGCCAGTATCTCTTCCATGGAAGGTTCGCGCTGTGCGCTGCTTGCCGTTGCCATCGTCACATCCGCCGCCCTTGTGACCCCTGTTGGGTTTTCCGCTCCGGCAGAGCCGGATCGAATCATGGCCACAGCGTAACCGACGGATCGCCGCACGAGAATCCCCAATCTGGGGACTTGTGGGATTTCAACAGATTAGCGCCATCTGAACCCGAGAGCCGCAGCGCGAAAGATCCTGCTCAAGCAGGGAACACGGCCAGTTCAGGCCGAACGCCTCAGCGGCCGTCCGGCGTGCGCAGTCCGTACCACTTGTCCTTGACCGCGTTGTAGTGCTCTTCAGGCTTGTATTTCGCTACCTGCAAGCCAAGGCGGTCGACGGACAGACGGCCGGTCGCCTGCAGGATGGCGTAGCTCGCCACCACCACATCGTGTTCGTAACCGGCCTGGTTGATCTGGGCGGTGATGACCGTCGCCTGCGCATTGAGGACGTCGAGCGTGGTGCGCTGGCCGACATTGCGCTCTTCGATGACACCGTTCAGTGCCAGCTTCGCGGCTTCGATCACTTGCCTGTTGGCCGTCAGCTGCTGCTGCGCGGCGGTGTACTCGGTCCAGGCGGCGGTGACGGCCTGGCGCACCTGGTCGCGGCTGACATCGACCTGGATGCGGGCCTGGCTGAGCGATTCCTTGTCCTGGCGCACGATCGCCGAGGTGCGGCCACCCGAATAGATCGGGATGGTCAGCGTTGCCCCGACACTGGCCGAATTGGTCGTGCCATCCTGCGAACCGACACCCGGCAAAGGCGAGGTATTGCGATAGGCGCTCGAAACGCCGGCGGAAGCCGACAGCTGCGGCAACAGCGCACCTTCGGCCGACTTCACCGAAAACGCCGCGGCATCGACCAGATGCTGCGTGGCAAGGATGGCCGGATGCTCGTTCGAGGCCACCCCGACGGCGGCGGCGAGGCTCGACGGCAACAGCTTTGCCACCGGCGAAGCGCCCTTGAGTTTGCCCGGCTCGTCGCCAACGATCTGGCGATAGAGCGCCGCACTTGCCAGCGCCTGCGCCCGGGCAGCACTCAGCGACGCCACCGCGGCGGCGCGCGAAGCGTCGGCCTGGGCGACATCGGTGCGCGTGCCTTCGCCAACTTCGAAGCGCGAACGCGCCGCGCGCGCCGTTTCGGTCAGGAACTGCAGGTTCTGCTCGGTCAGCACGGCGACCTGCCGGTCGCGAATCACGTTCATATACGCTTGCGCCGCGCTGAACAGGATGCCCTCTTCAGTGTTGCGCAGGCTTTCGACCGAGGCCCGGACCTGCGCTTCGGCGGCAGCGACATTGTTCCTGGTCTGAAAGCCGTCGAACAGCGTCTGGTTGATCTGAACGCCAAAATTGCCGGTGGTCAGCCGCACGCTTGAATTGGTGCCGTTGAGATGGCTGCTCGAATAATCGATATCCGCCGAGCCGGTGACAACCGGGCGGTAGCCCGACTTGGCGATGGCGACACCCTCGTCGGTGACGCGAACGCCGGCACGGGCCGAATTCAGTGAAGAATTGTACTGGTAGGCCTTTGCAAGCGCGCCGGAGATGGTTTCGGCTGAAGCGGCCAGTGGGGACAGCATGGTCGCCGAAACGAGGACGGCGGTGAAAAGTGACTTGCGTAAAGACGGCACGGTTAAACCCTCATTCGTTTTCCATGGGAACCGCGCCGCGCCTGCTTCTCTCATAGATCAGCCGGCGCCGCGTGTTCGTGTTCCCTGCTGCTCACCCCCAAAGTGCCCCCAGTTTGGCATCAGCAGCGATCGTTCAAATGCAAGCGACCATGACAAAGCCTCTGCTGCAAGGCCAAATC
>NZ_RZPI01000592.1:0-3600 GCF_003998715.1 Mesorhizobium sp. M7A.F.Ca.CA.002.15.2.1 | reverse complement strand
ATCGAGGTCGACGCCGACCCTTGCGCGCCCGAGCCCGAACCCGGTCAGGATCTGCTTCAGCTCGTCGACGGCACGAGCGAGTTCGAATGTCGCGGGCCGAGAAAAACCCGGCGCCCGGCCGGCAAGGCCGGCCTCGATGCGTTGCGGCAACCCTTGCCCTGACGTCGAGGCGTCCAGCGTGGCGGCTTCGATCCAGATCGGGTGGCTGCGGATGACAGCATCCGGCAGAACCCGCTGCAATTGTCCCGCATTGAAGTCCGCCACCACGACGCCGATCGGCAGGTCTCGGCCAGCCGGGATGACGACAAAGCCGGCGCCGGCGCGCCGGAACAGTCCCGCCGGGCCGATCGAGGCTCCGGTCGCATAGTGGAAGGCCTCGGGCGCGCACAGCACCAGCGCCTCGATGCCGGCGCGGTCCATCAGTTGCGCCGCGCGCTGGCGGTCGACAAAGCCTGTCATGGGTTTCTCCACTGTCCGAAGCGGCAACGGAGCATTCCGGGCATCGACAATCAAGCCGCTGACAACAGCTACTTGATCGATTCCAGCTTGGCGACGGCAGCGGTGAAGCCAGCCAGCGACACCGGGATGGTGACCGGCTTGCGGGTGACCGATTCCATGCCGATGTTCAGATTGGTCCCCGACTTCATGGCCTTGATGAGATCCGCCGACAGCGGCGTGGCGGCATAGGCGCCGTTCTGGTCGCTGGTCTGGATGGCAATCGTCGTCTTCTGGCCCTGGTCGATCTGGAAGGAGGCGCCGGACGGCAGGAACAGGCCGTGCGGCAGGGCAAGCAGCATGGCGAGGCTGCCATTGCCGTTGTCGCGGCGCACGGTCACGGTCAGCACGCGCTGCCCGGTCTTGGCCTCGGTCAGGTTCTGCGAAAGCTGGCACTGAAGCTCGGTGGTCGCCGAACCGCTGGAGCAGTTCATCGCCCACGGATTGGCATCGGCCGGTTTTGCATTGGTTTCAGCCGGCTTTGGCTGGGCCGGCTTGGCATCTTCGGCGAGGGCCGGGCCGGTGGCCAGAGCAAGCCACAGGGCGGCCAGCCCCGCGGCCATGCCAAGTAAATTAGATCTAGCTAAAGTAAATGTCATGTTGTTTTGCCGGATGCCTTGCATGTTTCCTCGCCGCGCCCGGTATTCTCCCGAGCATGGCTTGATACAACACCCGCGACTGTTCCGGAAGCCGAGCAGGAGGCAAGCAAGCCGGCGAAATTACTGTGGCTTTTCGGATACAACGAACAATATTGCAGGAGGCCCTCAGAAATCGAAGCGCCGGAGACTCGCTATACAATAGAATTCGAGTAAGATTTTACACGGGGTGCGTGCAGTCCCCGAAGGACTCGCCAGGGATGGGAACTACCGAGACGCCTCGGCAAGTTGGTGAGATGGCGGCGCGTGGGGAGGATTTCCGCGTGCACGCCGGCTATCGCCGTTCGCGAATCGCCAGGCATCTCTGGAAGACGACGGCACTGACGACGCTGGCGCTCGGCCTTTCAGGCATGGCCGCCTATGGCGATCCCAACGGGCTATGGCAGCCGCAGATCCGCGCCATCATCGGCGCCGACAACAATGGCGGCAACGGCGCGCTCGAAGGTTTCATCCCGCTCAAGCAGACGGCCGAATCCGTGCTGTTCCTGGATGTCCGGGCCAAGCACGATTTCAAGGATGGTTCCGGCCAGGATGTCGGCCTCGGCATTCGCCGCATCGTCAACCCGGACCTGATGATCGGCGGCTACGCCTATCTCAATCTCGAGAACTACAACTCCACCCAGTTCACCGCGGCCACGCTGGGCGCCGAGGCGATCACGCCTCATTTCGATGCGCATGTGAACGTCTATCTGCCGATCAAGGGTGATTCGACGGATCACTCGACCAGTTCGACCCTGTCGATGGTCAGCAACCAGCTGATCGAGCAGATCTCGGTCCTCGACCACCGCGATTACGCGGCATGGGGCATCGAGGGCGAGATCGGCGCGCAGGTGCCGGTCAACCTGCCCGACAAGCATTCGCTGCGGCTCGACATTGGCGTCTATCATTTCGAGGATCCGCATGGCGACGACGGCAGCGTCACGGGCGCCAAGGCCGGCTTCGAGTATACGATCGGCGATGTTTTCGGCAGCAACACGGAACTGGTCTTCGCCGGCGAGGTCCGCAACGACAATCGCGACGACACCCAGTTCGCCGGCAGTGTGCGGCTGAACATCCCGTTCAATCCCGGCAGCGGCTCGGACCACGCCGCCAATGGGGCCGACAGCGGGCCGGAGCCGGTCTATCCGGTCAGCGAAGGCCTGCGCAAGCGCGTCAACGAGCGCGTGCGTGGCGATATCGGCGTCCGCGTCCAGTCGCAGACGCTGACCGGCGGCTCGACGACGCGTGTCGCCATCAACGCCGCCACCAATGCCGCCTTCGGCAAGTTCTACTACGCCGATGGCGGCCTCGCCGGTGCCGGCACGCTGGCCGACCCGACGACGCTGGACGACGCCGTGACCAAGTCGGGTGCGAACGGTTTTGTCGTGGCACTCGGCGGCAACGGCAATCTGACGACTGGCGGGGTGACGCTTGCCAATGGACAGACCGTCATCGGCGGCGGCGAAAGCGTCACCGCAAGGCTTTTCGGCGGCGGCACCAGCACCTTCAACCTGGGCGGCAGCGACGGCACGATCCAGGGCACCAACGTCGCCAACCCCGTCTTTACGCTCGGCAACGGCAACACGCTCAGCGGTATCATCATCACCGGCGGCGGCGACGGCATCTTCGGCAACAACATCACCGGCGCGACGCTGACCAATGTGACGGTCACCGGTGCGGGCGGCAACGGCGCCGACTTCACGGGCAGTTCGACCGGCATCACCGACTCCAACTTCACCGCCACCGGCAACGGCCTCGACGGCCTGCACATCGACGGCGACGGCACCTACAATTTCACCGGCACGACGCTGCTGCAGGGCAATCTCGACGACGGTCTCGATATCACCGGCAAGGGCACCTACACCTTCGCCACCGTCAATGCGCAGGACAATACCGACCGCGGCATCACCGTGCAGGGCACGTCGACCGGAGGCACGTTCACCACCACCGGCGGCACCGTGTCAGGCAATGGCGGCACCGCCGTCTTCATCGATCCGATCACCGCCCATGTGGTGCTGGACTCGATCAGCCAGAGCGGCGGCACGTCGGGTGTCGTGCTGGAGAATGTCGCGGGCAACTTCACCGTCAACGGTGCGACGACGATCTCCAACACGACCGGACCGGCGATCGCCATTTCGGATTCGCCGGCGACGATCCGCTTCGGCGACATCAGCATCACCAACCCCGGCGCCGACGGCATCTCGTTTGCCGGCGTCAATGCGGCGGTGGTCGCCGGCAACATCGTCATCTCCGGACTGGGTGTCGGCACCGGCCTCGACTTCTCCGGATCCAAGACCAATTTCACCGCGCAGTCGCTCAGCATCACCGGCACCGGTGCTGCCGGCTCGATCGGCATCGATCTGACGTCGCCGAGCGTTGGCGGCGCGGTGATCATCATCACCGATGGCGGCGTCATCACCAATGTCGATACCGGCGTGCGGCTGGGCATTGCCGGCACGCCGGGCGCCAC
>NZ_RZPI01000591.1:0-3604 GCF_003998715.1 Mesorhizobium sp. M7A.F.Ca.CA.002.15.2.1 | reverse complement strand
GTCGCGCCGCAGCCAGCGCGCCAGCAGCAGCGCGGCCACCACGGCCAGCCCCGTCGACAGGCCGATCCAGATGCCGACGCCATGCAGGCCGAAATGGAAGGCGAGCAGCACGCCGAGCGGCAGGCCGACGCCCCAATAGCCGATCGCGGCATAGATCATCGGCACCTTGGTGTCGTGCAGGCCGCGCAGCATGCCGGCGGCCACCGCCTGGGCGCCGTCGAAGACCTGGAATAGCGCCGCGAAGACCAGGAACGACACGGCAAGTTCGATCACCCTGGCATTGGCCGGATTGCTCAGATCGATGAAGGCGCTGATCAGCGGATGCGGCCACAGGATCATCACCAGCCCCATCAGCGCCATGAACGAGACGCCGATGACGAAGGCGGTCCAGCCGGCGCGCGACACGCCTTGCGGATTGCCGGCGCCATGCGCAAGGCCGACGCGCACCGTCACCGCCTGGTTGAGGCCAAGCGGCACCATGAAGGAGATCGAGGCGATCTGGATGGCGATCGCGTGCGCGGCCAGCGAATCCGCGTCGATCAGGCCCATCAGCAGGGCGGCCGCATTGAAGATAGTCACCTCGAAGGCGAGAATGCCGGCAATCGGCAGGCCGAGCCGCAACAGGCCCTTGAAGCGTGGCCAGTCCGATCGCCAGAACCGTCCGAACAGACGATAACGGCGGAACTTCTTCTCCAGCATCACCACGGCAGCCAGGCCGATGAACATCAGCGTTGAGGACAGCGAGGTGGCAAGGCCCGACCCGGCAATGCCCATCGACGGCACGCCGAGATTGCCGAACATGAACACCCAGTTGAAGAAGGCATTGCAGGCGACGGCAACAAAGACGATGACCAGCGCCCAGCCCGGCCGCTCCAGCGCCGAGATGAACGAGCGCAGCACGATATAGAAGTAGAAGGGCAGCACCGCCCATTCGAGCCAGCGCAGATAGATGCCGGCCTGATGCGCCAGTGCCGGTTCCTGGCCCATGGCCAGCAGAATGCCTTCGCCGTGCCAAAGCACGAGCCAGATTGGGATCGAGATCAGGATCGCCAGCCACAGGCCCTGGCGCACGGTGCGGCGCAGGTCGCGCACCGAATAGCGGCGGCGGCCAAGCTCGGTGGCGATCATCGGCGATGTCGCCAGCATCAGGCCGAGGCCGAAGATCAGCGGCATGAAATAGAGGTTGGCGCCAAGCGCGCCACTGGCCAGCGTATCCGGCCCCAGCCGGCCCATCATCATGACGTCGGTGGCCGTCATCGCGGTCTGGCCGAGATTGGTCAGCACCATCGGCCAGGCGAGCGCCAGCGTCGCCCTGATTTCCTGACGCCAAAGATTTTCCGGCGCGCGAGCGCCGGCTTCGATCGCAGACATTGTTCCGCTCTTTCCAGATACGGCACGTCGGCATTAAAGCCGGAAGCCGCATTTCAAACGGCAAAACCTTCGGTTTCGCGGCGTTTGCGTCAGCTTCTGGACGAAACGCGACATGAAGGCAAGAGAGGAGGGACGGGAACGGATTGAGCCAGGGACCGGCCCCGGTGCTCTAGCGGATCGCGTCCAGCATCCGCCGCTGGCGGTGCATCTCGAGGAAAACCTTGTAGTCGCGGTCGAAACGCCCTGATGATTTCGGGTTCGACGCGCGCGTCCTGCCGCCTTGCTGCATGGCAAGACAGGCCGCGTTGAGGTCGGGAAACAGCCCGGCCGCGGTGGCGGCGATCATGCCGGTGCCGAGCAGCACCGCCTCGTCGGCCAGCGGCTCGATCACCGTGCAGCCGGTGGCGTCGGCATAGAGCTCCATCAACAGCGGGTTCTTGGTGTGGCCGCCGGTGACATGCAGCGTATCGATCAGATAGCCGTTCTCGTTCAGCGCCTCCAGCACGTGGCGCACGCCGAGCGCGATGCCGACGGCGGTGCGCCAGTAGAGTTTGCACAGGCTGTCGAAGGAGGAGTCCAGCGTCAGCCCGCTGACGACGCCGACGGCATGCGGATCGGCGAGCGGTGAGCGGTTACCATGAAAATCGGGCAGCACATGCAGCCGCGCGGCAAGGTTGTCGCCCTCGGTGGCGCGCAGCTCGGCGACACGCCTGGCGATCTTCGCATGCATGGCGGCATCCGGCTCGCCGCCGGCGCCGTGCCAGCGGATGATGTGGTCGAGCAGGGCGCCGGTCGCCGACTGGCCGCCTTCCGACAGCCACAGCCTGGGCAGCGCCGCGCCGTAATAGGGACCCCAGACGCCGGCGAAGGGCTGCGGATCCGGTGACATCGCCATGACGCAGCTCGACGTGCCGGCGATCAGCGCCAAATGCCGGCCGATGTCCTGTTGGTCGCCGGCAAAGCCGCCGAGCACGCCAAGCGCACCGGCATAGGCATCGATGACGCCGGCGCCGACCCGGCATTTCTCGCTCAGCCCAAGCTCGGCCGCTGCCTGGGCGGTCAGTTGGCCAATATAAGCGCCGACCGGGCTGGCCTTTTCCGGCAAATTGCCGTGCTCGAAAAGATCGCCGAGGCCGACGAGCGCAAAGAAGTCGCGCCGCCAGCCGGCCTCTTCATGCGCCAGATAGGTCCATTTGGCGGTCAGCGTGCATTGCGAGCGGGCCAGCGAACCTGTCGCTTGCCAGGTCAGGAAATCGGTGAGATCGAATAAATAGCCGGCTTCATTCCAGGTCTCCGGCAAATTGCGCTTCAGCCACATCAGCTTCGGTGTCGCCATTTCCGGCGACATGACGCCGCCGACGTAATTCAGCACGGCGTGGCCGCTTGCCGTGCATTCGTCGGCCTCCGCGATGGCGCGGTGGTCGAGCCAGACGATGGTGTCCCAGCGCTTGTCGCCCGTGGTCGAGACGCTGAGCTGGCCGCCTTGCCGGTCGCGCACCACCAGCGAACAGGTGGCATCGAAGGAGATGCCGACGACCTCCTCGGCAGCTATGCCGGCCTTTTCGCGGGCAGCGCGCACGGCGGCGCAGACGGCCGACCAGATATCGCGCGAATCATGTTCGGCGTGATCGGGCTTCGGCTGGTTCATGGCGATCGGCCGCTCGGCGCGGCCGAGCAAGGTGCCGTTGGTGTCGAGAATGCCCGCGCGAGCGCTCCCGGTGCCGACATCGACCGCGCAAACGAACTGTTTCGTCAAGATGCTCTGTCTCTCGCTCCCAGGCCTGCAATCAGATCGGGCAATTGCAGCATGTCAGCGAATATAAAGTCCGGTTCACTCGACGCAAGCCGCGCTTTCAAGGTCGGGTTGCCGGCATGCGAGCCGCCGGTGAAGGCAAACACGCGCATCCCCGCCGCCCGCGCGGCAATGATGCCGGCCGGGCTGTCCTCGATGACGAGGCATTTGCGTGGATGGGCCCGCATGCTGGCGGCGGCATGCAGGAACAGGTCCGGCGCGGGCTTTCCCTTGGCCACCATGGTGGCACTGAACAGGTGCGGTTCCATCAGCCCAAGCAATCCGGTGACGTCGAGCGCGTAGCGGATGCGGTCGAGCGTGCCCGAGGACGCGACACAGAACGGCAGCCCAAGCTTCGGCAGCATCTTCTTGACACCGGCGATCGGCTTCAGCTCCTCGCGGAATTTGCGCATCAATTCGACGCGCATCTCGGTCAGGTGC
>NZ_RZPI01000590.1:0-3604 GCF_003998715.1 Mesorhizobium sp. M7A.F.Ca.CA.002.15.2.1 | reverse complement strand
GGTGTCGGGCGAAGCGACCAATCCGAAGTTCACCTTCTCCTCGGTGCCGGCGCTGCCCGAGGATGAGGTGCTGGCGCAATTGATCTTCGGCCGCTCGATGTCGAACCTGTCGCCGCTGCAGATCGCCCAGCTCGCCGAAGCGGCGGGGCAGCTGGCCGGCGTCGTCGGCTCGACTTCGCTGCTGGAAAACCTGCGCAGCGCAATTGGCGTCGACGATCTCGACGTCACCACCGACGACCAGGGCGGCACGGCGGTTTCGGCCGGCAAATACCTCAACGACCGCACCTATGTCACCATCCAGAAGGGCGACAAGCCTGGCTCGGGCAAGGCGACGATCGACCTCAATGTCGGGCGCGGCGTCAAGCTGCGCGGCGAGGCCAACGATGCCGGCGAAGCCAAGGGCGGCATCTTCTACGAGAAGGAATACTGACAGTCCGGCGGGGCTTTTGGCCTCATGGTGGATCGATTCTGGTGCTGTGCGGGCCAGAGTAAATGTCTCAGTTTAATCGACTATCGCGATTCCAGAAGAATCCGTCGGACAGTAGCAAATTTGCGCCAAGACTGTCGTTATCACGCGAACCGCTCCCCTTTCAAAGTTGCACATTCCCTAACATGTTCTCAATCCACGCCGTCTTTGACATCATGGCCTGGATGCGGAATGTTAAAAGGCGGAAAGCCAACAATGGGAGTTAAGTCATGACAATTTATAAGAGTAATGGCGATCGCGTTCCGGATCACATCCTGGCCATGGCCGAAGAAGCCAAGGCAGGCAAGGTGGACCGCCGCGAATTCCTGGCCATGGCCAGCGTCTTCGGCGCATCGACGGCAATGGCTTACGGCTTGCTCGGCCTCGCCGATCCGACGCCGGCGAAGGCCGAAGAGGTAAAGGGCAAGAAGGGCGGCACGCTGAAGATCGCCCAGTGGATCAAAGATCCCAAGGACCCGCGCAAGGCCGACTGGTCGGAAATCGCCAATGCCGAGCGCCAGGCGCTCGAGCCGCTGGTCAAGTACACCTCCGAATACACGTTTCGCCCCTATCTGCTGGAAAGCTGGGACGTCAACGACGACGCCACGCAGTATACGCTGCATGTGCGCAAGGGCGTCACCTGGTCGAATGGCGATGCCTTCACCGCCGATGACGTCATCTTCAACCTGAAGCGCTGGGCTGACAAGAAAGCCGAAGGCAATTCCATGCCCGGCCGTCTCGGCTCGCTGGTCAAGGACGACAAGCTCGACGAGAGCGCCGTGACCAAGCCGGACGACCACACGGTCGTGCTTAAGCTCAGCAAGCCGGACATCGCGCTGATTCCGAACATGTGCGACTATCCCGGGCTGATCGTCCACAAGACCTTCGATGAGAAGGGCGGCGACTTCAAGGCCTGCCCGATCGGCACCGGTCCGTTCGAACTCGTCTCCTACGATGTCGGTCAGAAGGTGGTCTACAAGCGCCGCACCGATGACAAGTGGTGGGACGGCGAAGTGTTCCTCGATGGCCTGGAATTCATCGACTACGGCACCGATCCGGCAGCCATGGTCAGCGCTTTCGAGGCCGGCGAAGTGCACACCAACTTCGAGACTTCGGCCGACTATGTGTCGATCCTCGACGGCATGGACCTGGTGAAGTCGGAAATCGTCACCGCGTCGACCATCGTCTGCCGCACCAACGTCAACAACAAGCCCTATGGCGACCAGAAGGTGCGCAACGCGCTGCAGCTTGCGGTCGACAACAATGTCGTCTTGCAGCTCGGCTACGGCAATGCCGGCTCGGTCGCCGAAAACCACCATGTCTGCTCGATCCATCCGGAATATTACGAGCTGCCCAAGGTTGCCCGTGATCCGGCCAAGGCGAAGGCGCTGATGGCGGAAGCCGGCCAAGCCGACTTCGAACACGAGCTGATCACCGTCGACGAAGACTGGCATAAGAACACCGGCGATGCGATCGCCGCCCAGCTGCGCGACGCCGGCATCAAGGTGAAGCGCACCGTTCTGCCGGGTTCCACGTTCTGGAACGACTGGACGAAGTATCCGCTGTCGATGACCAACTGGAACATGCGTCCGCTCGGCGTCCAGGTTCTGGCCATCGCCTATCGCACCGGCGAGGCCTGGAACGAGGCCGGCTGGTCGAATCCGGACTGGGATGCCAAGCTCAATGCGGCGCTCGCCGTTGCCGACGCCGCCAAGCGCAAGGACATGATGAAGGACATCGAGCAGATACTGCAGGATTCCGGCATCATGATCCAGCCGTACTGGCGCAAGCTCTACAGCCACTCGGTGAAGGCGGTGCAGAACTACAAGATGCACCCGACCTTCGAGCGCGACTACGGCAAGGTCTGGCTCGACCAGGCTTGATATCGCATCGACATGGAGGGAAGGGGCTCGCTCCCTTCCCTCGCTCTTTGCATTGTCCGTCCCTGCTGGTCCGCACATTCTCAAAAAAGTTGCGGACTCGCGGGCAAGGCCATGCAACAAAAACAGGGTTGATCGCATCCGAAGGCCTGTTTGACAGCCAGCCCCGCCGGTCACGGCAGGGTTGGCTTTCATAGCCGGCTCAAACCCCAACCCATCGGCAGGGGGCCGCCATGCTTTCCTTCGTTATCAGGCGTCTTGGCACCATGGCATTGACGATGCTGTGCCTGACCATGGTCGTCTTCTTCCTGATCAACCTCGAACCCAATCTGAAGAAGCTGGCGATCAGCCAGACCGAAATGCATACGTCGGCCGAGCAGCTCGAGAGCTGGCTGGTCAACCATGGCTACCGGCAGAACTTCTTCGTCCGCTACGGCCAGTGGCTTGGTGTCTTGCCCAAGCAGCCGGTAACCGACCCGGCGACCGGCAAGCCGGCGCAGCGTTTCTCCTTCTGCAACGATCCGCTCGTGCCGACCTTTGCCGGCGTTTTCCAGGGCGATTTCGGCTGCTCGACCAAGTTCAAGGCGACCGTCGCCTCAAAACTGTTTCCGGCACTCGGCGCTACGGGCATCCTGATGTTCTGGGTGCTGGCGGTGATGGTGCCGATCTCGCTGCTGATCGGCATTCTTGCCGGCATGCGTGAGGGGTCGCGAACCGACCGGGTGCTGTCCGTGGCGTCGATCGCCTCGACGGCGACGCCTGAATATGTGTCGGGCGTCATCTTCACCGTCATCTTCGCCTCATGGCTAGGCTGGCTGAACGGCTCGGCGGCTTCGGCCAGCCAGGGCATCACCTTCTACAATTTCACACTGCCGGTGATGACGCTGGCGATCTACGGCATCGGCTATATCGCCCGCATGACGCGAGCTTCGATGGTCGAAGTGATGACGCAGCAATATATCCGTACTGCGCGGTTGAAGGGTCTCTCCTTCGGCAGCGTGGTGGTCAAACATGCCTTGCGCAACGCGCTGATCGCACCGTTCACCGTCATCATGCTGCAATTCCCTTGGCTGCTCACCGGCGTCGTCATCGTCGAGGTGATGTTCCGCTACCAGGGCTTCGGCTACACGCTGGTCGAGGCGGCCGGCAACAACGATATCGACCTTTTGCTCGGCTGCTCGCTGGTCTCGGTGTTCATCGTCTTGATCACGCAGCTCATTTCCGATGTCGGCTACGCATTTCTCAATCCGCGTATCAG
>NZ_RZPI01000058.1:0-14341 GCF_003998715.1 Mesorhizobium sp. M7A.F.Ca.CA.002.15.2.1 | reverse complement strand
GCGCCGACCCTCCCCATCGAGGGGAGGGTAACCCATCATGCGCCGCGCTCAAGAATTACGGTCACAGTGCACTATTTCGCTTCGGCCGCCTGCCCCGCTTCCGCGGTTCCGGTTTGCCCGAAAATCCTACCCAGAAATGCCTCGTTGCCCACCGGCCAGCCGATGCTCTCGGCCTTGCGCAGTGCGTCGAAAGCCGCGGCATCCATCTCGATCAAATCGAACCGCCCGACCGACGACGGCAACTGTGTTTCATCGGCCCCAATTCCGTGACGCCATCGGGCTTATCAGTCGGATGCGCCCGAGCGTTTGACCAGGACCAATCCGCCGCCTGCTTCACCAGTCCCGCGCGCACCGGATTCAACCCGACATAACGCACAGCCGACAAGAGGTGTCCTCGTCCATCGCGATGGCGCCGAAGCGACCCTGCCAGAAATGCCCGGTTTTGTTTTATCGCGCATTGATGGTCCCGGCATACGCGCGGTGCACCTTCGCGAGCGCGCACCGCAGGCCATCCGCGCCGGCAGGCATCAGGATCAGGTGCACATGGTTCGGCATCAGGCACCACGCCCAGAGGCCGACATCGGCGGAGCGGCAATGCTCGATCAGGAGGTTTTTGTAGAGCGCATAGTTTTACGGCGTTAAAAACGCTTTGGCGCGCCCGTTGCCTCGCTGGGTGACATGGTGCGGCAGACCGGGGACTACAATACGGGCAAGCCGAGCCATTCTGCTAGTCTACAGTAAATGAAGGTCGATCCAGTATACAAAAATACACTGTCACCGTGATCTTCTTCGTTACTGATCGATTATTTCTAAAGAAAATAGGACAGGATTCTCAAAATTCACAAAATAAAACCGAGATCCATTTAGAAAATCTATTACTATTGACGTGTCTGGACCAATTCCTTCGCCAAGTTTTGTTGAAAATGGAATTTTTCTACGCCTAACTTCGTTTAAAGTATCGTCGAATGTTCTCATTTCAATTTTTGGTAACGTAACAGCGTAACGATCTGACTGTGACTTACTCTTTAGGCGGAAAAAAGTCTTTCTTACCATCAAATCGATTTTTATCATTGACACAAACGGCATATCAAATCTCGATCTTACATATAATTCAATTGGTCCAAATCCCATGTAACCATTGAAAATTTCGTCGGGACCAAAGCCCCAATAGTCTGGAGGCCCCACGAGCTCCGCAATCTCATTCAAATTTTCCCCAACCCGCACTGCCCCTATTCCTCCCGCTTCGGCAACAGAAAATATGTCGAACGTCACATCAGTCATGGCTTCTTTCCTGCTGGTTTTTTGTCTTGTCCGCCGTCGCCGCCAGTCTTTTTCTCTGCTTTTTCAATTTTCTTTTCAGCACTCTTTTTCACACTTTCAATTCTTTCACGCCATTTTTTTCCTAAGGCGTCATTCCGCGGATTGTCTAAAAGAAAACCCGCTTGTTTCGCCACGTCCTTGAGGCCCGGAACGGTCCCTAGGTATTGCTTTGCCTCTTGGGCAGCCTTTTCAAAATCCTTAGCGCCAGGCTTGGATTTACCTTCTGGGGAAAGATCAAAATCGGCGTTGATGTCTTCCCCGATGCCTATCGCGATTTCTTGCTTCTTCCCAGTTTTTGGATCGGTGTGTGTCCAATGAACGCCCTTTGATCCATCGTAACTGGAGTAGCGGTTCTCTACAGGAGAACTTGTGTGAGGCCTAACAATGTCTTGGCAGATGGCTGCGCAAGCAGGATTAACAATAGCGGAAAACGAGCCATGAGAGACCGTTCCCTGTACAAATATAGGAATTAAGCACAATGGCTGGCTCTACACATTGATCGCCCCGTGCCAATATAGCCTAGATAACTATTAGCCTTGCATCACTCCAAAATCCTCTCGTCCGCCTGATCTTTAGCTTTTACTATTACGCTTTCAATCAAAAGTGGTAGCACCACAGGCAGCAAAAAAAATCTCCAAGGCTTGCCGTAGCCCGACGAAATAAATGAAATACCGGCAATAATATTTCCTTTTTCCCATCCTTTCTTCAAAAGAAGCCTTCCCCGTTTCACATCGCCGTTTCTCATTAAATATCTTCCACATATAAGGTAAATTGCGCCAAGCTCCCACTCCGCTTTTTCTGCAAAAATATCGAGAGTCTTGGGCGATTCTTCCCTGGAAAATGTTTTTATGAGAACGAAGGTCGCTTCTTCGCCCTTTTTCTCTTCAGCGCGACGGAGCCAGAGCTCCGCTAACATTAGGTCTTTTTCTACCATCACCCCGTTAGCATAGCCAATACCAACGGCTAACTGCGCATCTGGATCTCCTTGCTCGGCCAATGGGATGAAGTACTCAATCCATCTCTGTCGCTCTTCAGCAGTGACTTGGTCCATGTGACGTTTCCCGTCTATGCATCCATCCGACGACTGGTGCGCCTAGTCCTCGGCACATGGGCTCTTTTCGAGAGCCGGTCCATTCTAAAGTCAATCACTCACTCTATCATCATAACCTGAAATCTCGATCTGTAAGCCCGCGCGGGTCCCTCATAAAGTCATGCACAATCCCCATTGGGATCCCGATAACAGGAGTTCCAAGAGGAGCACCCGGCGGCTTCGATGGCTTTGTCGGCGGACCTGGCGGCAGATCATCTGGTGGTGATGCACTTGGCGGATCAGTTGGGGTTGGAGCCTTCTTTACAGACTCCATCTGCCTCACTGGAGGTTTGGGATCGTTAACCGACGGCGCTTTGTTTGGATCCGTAAAGCTAGTCATAACATCCATGGCAAAGCCGACGAGGTTTCGAACAAAATCGAATTTACTGGCGGCTATTTGCTTACACCCATCGCACTTTTTCTTGTCAACAGAAAGGCCCAACTCCTTTACCGCCGGCCCCGCTGATTGGGAGATGGCGTGGCTGCCAGACGCTTCAGCGGTGCCAACCGAGCCGCCACCTTCTCTGGCAGCATTGGCCAATCCGGCCGCGCTGTCGTCGGCTGACCGCGCCGAATGTCCATTGTTGTCTGCTTTATTCACCGGATCGTTCTGGGCATATACATAGCGGTTGGTCCCCACGCCCTGCTTTGTCGGATCCCAATCATCTGGCGAGATGAACCTTCCCAGCACGGGATCCATGTACCGCGCATTGAGATACAGCAGCCCGGTCTCGGGATCGAAGCGTTCGCCGATGTAGCTCTTCTGGGTCTGGAAGCCTGTGTTGAGGCGCTCGCCATAGGTGGCGTAGTTGGTCTGCTCGACGATGGCGCTGGTGCTGTCGGTGACCATGCGCACCGAGGCCAGGTGATCACGATGCAGGAAGGCCTTTGTCGTGCCCGTCACTTTGATGTCGGGATGCGGATACCTGGTGTAGATCTCCGCGCCCGGGGTCGCCGGGTCGATCTCGACATTGGCATCGGGATAGAGTGTGGTGGCGAAGCTCGAGGATTTTTTCGCGCGCGCTCCGTCGGGTCCATAAGCGAGATTGACAGTGTTGGAGGCCAGCGTGACCGTCTTCAGCCGGTTGGCCTCGTCCCAGACCAGTGTGCGGCTGCCATCGGAGGTGAGGTTGCCATTGGCATCATAGGCCATAGCATTGGCGCCGACCGAGGTTGGCGCATGCGGACGAGCAGCACTTGCCGCGGGATAGATATAGGTGCCGGCGACACGGGTACGCGAGGTCAGATTGTCGTTGGCGGCATAGACAAAGCTTTCGCTGAGCGCGGTGTTGCCCAGATTGCTGCTTGCCGTCAGCCGGTCGGCATTGTCATAGCCATAGGTCCAGCTGTCCGAAGCCGTCAGCCCCGTGGTGCCGGTGATGCGGCCAAGGCTGTCACGCGCGTACTGATCGTCGAGCAGGATGGTGGCGCCTCGTGCCGTGGTGACACGCGTCAGCCAGCGCCGCGTCGGCGAATAGGTGAACGAGGTCTTCACACCGTTCGAATAGGTGATCTCCTTGGTCTGGCCATCGGCCTCGTAAATGGTCGAGGTGATGAAGCCGGGGGCGGAGGCGAGCTTGTTGCCGGCGGTGTATTGCAGGCGGTTCGCGTTCGAACCGAAGTCGAGCTGAACAGGAAAGTACTGGACATATACGTTCTGGCCGGAGCCGTCGTGGACGTTGAACGTATAGTTGGTGATCCCCGCGATCGTGGCATCCTGGCGAGCAACCTTGCCGAGGCCGTCATAATTGTAGAGCTGGACGGCAGCCGCGTTTTCCGAGCGGGTCAGCTGGCCGATGTTGTAGTAACCCGACGCCGCCTGGTCGTAGGTGTTCTGGGTCAGCGTCACCGGGCTGCCGCCTGCTGCCGTTGCCGTCTTCAGCGTCAGCCGGTCCATCTGGTCGTAGGCGAGCGTTGTGACCGTGCCTCGGGCGTCGGTCTGGCTGATAAGGCGGTTGGCGGCGTCATAGACATAGGTCCAGGTGCCGAGATCGGGATCTGACGCCGACAGCCGGTTGCCGAGCAGATCGTAGCTGTAGCTCCAGCTCGAACCGCCGGGATCGGTGACGCCGATCAGCCGGCCGAGCAGGTCGTAGCTGCGGCCCTCCGGCAGATTGAGGCCACCGACGTCGCGGACAATGGCGGCGATATCGCCGTGTGTCGTCCATGCTGTCTTAGTCGGATGGCCAAGCTCGTCCGTCATCGTCACCGCATTCAGCCGTGGGTTGACGCCGGTTCCCGTGGCCAGTTCGTTCAAGTAAGTGCGCTGGCTTGAATCCGGATTGACCGTCTTCACCAGCCGGTCGGCCCAGTCGTAGCTGTTGGTGGTCCACTGTGCCGTCTCACCGACGAACCTCGGGAAGGCGGTACGCAGCACATTGCCGCGAAGATCGTAGTCGGTCTCGGCAATGCGTCTTGCACTGGCCGCCGTCTCTCCGGGGGTTTCCACGCGATAGACCCGGCCAAGCCCGTCATAGAAGGAGCGGGTAAAATCCTCGCCGGCGCCCCCACTCGCGCCATTGGGCAGCGGGGTGTACTTGACCAGCGCCTGTGTCGCCGGATTGCCCTCGTTCTCGAAGCGCGTCTTGGTATAGGCGCCGGTGACGCTCTGAGAGACCTGATAGGGCCGGCAGAAGGCGTCATAAGTAAAGGTTTTGACGAGACCATTCGGGTCTGTCTTCGTTGCCGGCAGGCCGCACACGGCATTGTAGGTGGCGGTCGAAACAAAGCGCGCGTCGGCGACCTGTCCGCGGGAGGACGCGCTCCTTTCAAGACGATCGGAATAGCGCGTGAGAAGTGATCAGGCCAGCAAATGCGCCAGCAGCGCCCTTAGTTGGGCCGGCTTCAGCGGCTTGCGCATCAGTTCGATGCCGCCGGAGCGGGCGGCCTTGGCGACGGCTTCCGAACTGTCGGCGGTGACGATCAGCGCCGGCACGGCGCGGCCGAGATAGTCGCGGACTTCGGCGATGGTCGTGGTGCCGAGATCGCCGCCGTCGAGATGCTGGTCGGCAATGACGATGTCGGGCACCCAGTCGGTGTCGCCAAGCATGTCGAGCGCATCGTCGGTCGAGGTCGCGGCCCGCACCAGGCATTGCCAGCGTTCGAGCAGGAAGGTCATGGCTTGCAGCACTTCGATATCGTTCTCGACCAGCAGCACCTTGGTGCCGAACAGGCCATAGCCGCGCGGCCGTTCCATGTCGGCAACGCTGGCGATGGCATCGGCTGGCGCACCGATGCCGACGGGTACATCGATGTGGAAGATCGTGCCGCGTCCGACCTTCGACGAGAATGTCACGGGATGACCGAGCGCGCTGGCCATGCGGCGCACGATGGCGAGCCCGAGCCCGAGACCGCCACCGTCCAGTTCGGCATTGGCCGGCGAGGTGCCGCGGTGGAACTCCTCGAACACCGCCTCGCGCTGGTCGTCGGGAATGCCGCAGCCCGTGTCGGCGACGTCGATGCGGATGGTGTCGCCGCGATGCCTGGTGCCGACAAGCACGCCGCCCGAGCGTGTATAGCCCAGCGCGTTGGAGAGAATGTTCTGCAGGATACGGCGCAGCAGCGTGCGGTCGGAGCGGACCACGGCATGGACCGGCCGGAATTTCAGCGACAGGCCTTTCATCTCCGCCACCGGCAGGAAATCCGAGCGGAGCGACGAGAACAGCGCCTCCAGGCTGACGTCGCTTATGTCGGGCTGCACCACGCCGGCATCGAGCTTGGAGATGTCGAGCAGGGTTCGCAGCAGGTCCTCCATCGTCTCCAGCGAGCGCTCGACCTGCCGCACCAGTTTCTTGCCCTCGTCGCTGGTCTGAACTTCGGCGAGCGCCGAAACCGAAAGGTGGGCGGCATTCAGCGGCTGCAGCACGTCGTGACTGGCAGCGGCGAGGAAACGGGTTTTTGACAGGTTCGCCAGTTCGGCGTTTTCCTTGGCGGCACTGAGGTCAATGTTCGACTGCTCCAGCCGCCGCAAGGTCGAGTGAAGTTCCTCGGTACGTGTACGCACCCGGTTTTCCAGCGAGATCGTGGTCTGGAACAGCGAAAAGGCGTTGCCTTGCTGGTCCATCGAGCGCTCGACGCGGCTGACCAGTGCCGCGTTGATCTTCTTCAGCTTTTCAAGATCGTTTATGTCCCTCAGCGGCATCTTGTTGCGCCGTCCTATTCCGCCGCCTGGCGCTCGCCGAAGGCGATGCCGGTGAAAGTCTGGTTCAGATGCATCGACCGGTACTGTTCGCCATAGGTGCCGAAACCGATGACATTGTTGACCCGGTAGAGTTCCGAGATTTCGCGAAACACCTGCCGATTGCGTGCGTCCAGCCGGCGCAGCACGCAGTCGAAGCCGAGGATCATGTCGATACCGCCAAGCCTCTCCTCGACGTCGCGCAGGGCGGCGCGCGTCGATTCGACCATGTCCTTGGGCTGAGCGATCGACAGCACGACGCCATCGTCTATGGCGCAGAAGAACGACAGCGAGCCGTCGGCATGCATCTTCTGGATCGACCGGCAATAATATTGTCCGCCCACCTTCACCACCACGGGATGCGAGGCGAAGCTCAGTGGCGTCAGCATCTGCGCGACGATACCGACGGACGCGGCATATTCCTGCGCCGCATTGGTGGCGTTGAACTCGCGCACGATGCGGTGATCTGGATCGGAAGCCGTCACCACCAGTTTCTCATCGGTGGGAACGAAATTGTCGGTCTTGAAGACATGGAAGGGAATTTCGGTCGATATCAGCACGATGATGGCGCTGTCGGAGGTGACCTTGCCGTTCGAGATCAGGCGCGTCGTCTCGAATTTCAGATCGTCGCCGGCGGAGCCGCCAAGCAGCGGAATGTCATCGAGACCCCAGTGGATGGCTGAACTCACCGCTTCTTCGGCATAGGAGAGCCCGTCGATGAAGCAGAGCGCGAAAGTGCCTTTGGTCCGATCGCAACCGAGGCGCGCGCGCAGCGATCGCCGCAGGGTCTCGACCTCGCCGGTGATCCTGTCCATACCCGACGAGGACAGATTTTCGACCATCACGCTGACGGCGGTAAACGCGGGGGACGGAAGCAGCATGGCCAGCACATGACCATCCTCGAGACCTTGCGGCGTGATCTCGCCGGCAGTCGAGCAGCCGGCGTGGTGGAGCGCCGGCGCGTGGGTCATGAGCGCCTGGGAAAGGGCGCTGGCTTCGACCAGGCTCTGGGAAAAGAACAGCAGGGCAAAGCCCGCGTCGATGGCGGCTGCTTCCAGTGCGATCGCCTTGGCGAACGCCTCCATGTCGGGCTCGTCCGTGGTGAGCGCCGACAGGCCGCATGCATAGCGCGTCTGTGAATTGGCCAGCGATGTTCTCCGCATTTCCTCCGACGCTTTTTTGTGCGCGGCTGTTTTAAATGCTTCTGGCGCGCGGGCGTCGACCGACATTGTTGCCTTCAATCGGCGGTTTGGCAATGGGGCCACCGGCACCGCATGTTTGGGGGCGGCCATGACCGAAAGTACAATGTGCCGCGTTTGCGACGTGCTGTTTTTTGTCCGATGTGCGGTGTACCAATAACGCATGGCCGATGCGCCAACGCCGCGTTGGCAACGTGATGACCAAGGTTGATACCCAGGGAGGGACCATGTCGGACGTTTCGTTGATGGTGAACGGAAAGCGGGTCAGCGGTGCTGCCGAGGACCGAACACTTCTGGTTCACTTCCTGCGGGAAAATCTCGGCCTTACCGGCACGCATGTCGGTTGCGACACCTCGCAATGCGGTGCCTGCGTCGTCCACGTCGACGGCAAGGCGGTCAAATCCTGTACGATGCTCGCGGTGCAGGCCTCCGGCTCGACCGTGTTGACGATCGAGGGCCTGGCAAATGGCGCCGACCTGCATCCGGTGCAGGCCGCCTTCAAGGAACATCACGGGCTGCAGTGCGGCTTCTGCACGCCGGGCATGATCATGACGGCGACCGACATGATCGGCCGCCACCCCGAAGGGCTCGACGAGGCGACGGTGCGTGCCGAGCTCGACGGCAACATCTGCCGCTGCACCGGCTACCACAACATCGTCAAGGCGATCCTCGCCGCATCGACGACGATGAAGGGGTCGAAGGGTAAGGCGAAACAAGCGGCTTGAACGAGGCAGTAGGGCAATAAGGCAGTAGGGCAGTAGGGAATCGGAGCCAATTTTTCCCTACTGCCGTACTGCCCTACTCACCTACTCCCCTACAATCTCGGGAGGAATTTCTGATGGGCATTGAAGGTGTTGGCGCTCGGGTCGCGCGCAAGGAAGACAAACGATTCATCACGGGCGCCGGCCGCTATGTCGACGACATGGTGGTTCCCGGCATGAAGCACGCCGCCTTCGTGCGCAGTCCGCACGCGCATGCGCAGATCAAGAAGATCGATGTGAAGAAGGCCCAAGGCATGCCCGGCGTCATCGGCGTGCTGACCGGCAAGGAACTCAAGGCCGATGGCATCGGCAATCTCATCTGCGGCTGGATGATCCACTCCAAGGACGGCTCGCCGATGAAGATGGGGGCATGGTCGCCACTCGCCTTCGACCGGGTCCGTTATGTCGGTGACGCCGTCGTCATTGTCGTCGCCGAGACCAAGGGGCAAGCGCGTGACGCCGCCGAGGCGGTCGAGATCACCTACAAGGAGTTGAAGGCCGTCGTCGACGCCTCCAAGGCGATGGACAAGGGTGCGCCGCAGATCCACCCCGAAGCGGACAACAATCTGATCTTCGACTGGGACATCGGCAATGCCGACGACACGGATGCGGCCTTCGGGAAGGCAGCCCATGTCGTCAAGATGGACATCATCAACAATCGGCTGGTGCCTAACGCCATGGAGCCGCGCGCCGCACTTGGCCATTACGACAAGGCCGAGGATCACTACACCTGCTGGACGACCTCGCAGAACCCGCATGTGGCGCGGCTGGTGATGAGCGCCTTCTACAATGTCGCGCCGGAAAACAAGCTGCGCGTGATCGCGCCCGATGTCGGCGGCGGTTTCGGCTCGAAGATCTACATCTATCCCGAAGAGATCGTCTGCCTGTGGGCGTCGAAGAAGACCGGGGTGCCGGTCAAATGGGTGGCTGACCGGACCGAGAGTTTTCTGACCGACGCGCATGGCCGCGACCATCACACCCATGCTGAAATGGCCTTCGACAAGGACCACAGGATCCTCGGCCTGAAGGTCGAAACCCAGGCCAATCTTGGCGCCTATATGTCGCTGTTTTCGTCGGCGACGCCTACCTACCTCTATGCGACGCTGCTGTCGGGCCAGTACAATATCCCGGCCATCCACGCCAATGTGAAGGCGATCTATACCAACACCGCGCCCGTCGATGCGTATCGCGGGGCAGGGCGGCCGGAAGCGACCTTCGTCATGGAGCGCATGATGGAGACGGCGGCCCGCCAGTTCGGCGTCTCGCCGGCCGAGCTGCGGCGCAAGAACTTCGTCACAGCGTTTCCGCATCAGACGCCGGTCATCATGTGCTATGACGCCGGCGACTATGCCGCTTCGCTCGATGCGGCAATGAAGGCGTCGGATTATGCCGGCTTTGCCAAGCGCAAGGCCGCCGCCGCCAAGAAGGGGCTGCTGCGCGGCATTGGCATGAGCTGCTACATCGAAGCCTGCGGCATCGCCCCGTCTGCTGCCGTCGGCTCGCTCGGCGCCGGTGTCGGCCTTTGGGAATCGGCGGAAGTGCGCGTCAACGCGGTCGGCACGATCGAGGTGCTGACTGGCTCGCACAGCCACGGCCAGGGCCATGAGACGACCTTCGCGCAACTGGTCAACGAGCGCTTCGGCGTGCCGCTCGATTCGGTCTCGATCGTGCATGGCGACACCGACAAGGTGCAGATGGGCATGGGCACCTATGGCTCGCGCTCGGGTGCAGTCGGCATGTCGGCCATCGTCAAGGCCCTCGACAAGGTCGAGGCCAAGGCCAAGAAGATCGCGGCACACCTGCTCGAAGCCGACGAAGGCGATATCGTCATCGAGAATGGCGCGCTGAAGGTCGCCGGCACCGACAAGAACGTGCCGTGGTTCCAGATGGCGCTGGCCGCCTACACTGCCCACAACCTGCCGGGCGGCATGGAGCCCGGGCTGAAGGAGACGGCGTTCTACGATCCGTCGAATTTCACCTTCCCGGCGGGCTGCTATATCTGCGAGGTCGAGGTCGACCCGGAAACCGGCGTCACCGAGATCGTCCAGTTCGTCGCTGCCGACGATTTCGGCAACATCATCAACCCGATGATCGTCGAAGGCCAGGTGCATGGCGGGCTGGCGCAAGGCATCGGCCAGGCGCTGCTCGAAGGCGCCCATTATGACAATAGCGGCCAGCTTTTGACCGCGAGCTACATGGACTACACCATGCCGCGCGCCGGCGATCTACCGTCGTTCAAGGTCTCGACCTCGAACACGCCATGCCCGGGCAATCCGTTGGGGATCAAGGGCTGCGGCGAGGCCGGCGCCATCGGCTCGCCGCCGGCGGTGATCAACGCCCTCACCGACGCCATCGGCAGCAACGATCTTGCCATGCCGGCTTCGCCGTCCACCGTCTGGGCCGCGATCCGCGCAACGAAACACTGAAAGCGAATAGCGAATAGGGAGTAGCGAATAGGGAAGAGAAGGCGGTGCGACTGGATAGTTCCTATTCGCTATTCGCTACTCCCTATTCGCCCATTCACCCAAGGGAGAATTCCATGTACGCAGTCAACTATCACCGCGCCGCCTCGGTCGCCGATGCTGCCAAGCTGGTCAAGACAGGCGACGCCAAGCTGCTTTCGGGCGGTATGACGCTGATCCCGGCGATGAAGACGCGGCTTGCCGCGCCGTCAGACCTTGTCGACCTGTCGCGGATCACGGAGCTGCAGGGCGTCAAGGTCTCGGGCAAGACCGTCACCATCGGCGCCGCGACCACGCATCACGCCGTTGCCAATGACGAGAAGCTGAAGAAGGCCTGTCCGGCGCTTGCCCATCTGGCGTCACTGATCGGCGATCCGGCGGTGCGCCATAAGGGGACGATCGGCGGCTCGATCGCCAACAACGACCCGGCGGCCGATTATCCGGCGGCGCTCCTGGCGCTGGGCGCCACCATTATCACCAACAAGCGCGAGATCGCTGCCGACAAGTTCTTCAAGGGTCTGTTCGAGACCTCGTTGAAGGAAGGCGAGATCGTCACCGCCGTCACCTTCACCGCGCCGGCCAAGGCGGCCTATGAAAAGTTCCGCAATCCGGCATCGCGCTACGCCATCGTCGGCGTGTTCGTTGCCAAGGGCAAGGATGGCGTCAGCGTCGCCGTCACTGGAGCCGGCGATGACGGCGTCTTCCGCTCGAAGGAGATCGAGGCAGCATTGGCCAAGAATTTCGCGGCCTCGGCACTGGAAGGTGTGAAAGTGCCGGCGAAGAATCTGATGACCGACATCCATGCCTCGGCCGATTATCGCGCCAATCTGATCGCGGTGATGGCCAAGCGCGCGGTTGCGGCAGCCAACGCCTGAGAAACTGTTTGGAAACTCTACTCCGGCGGCCATCTGATGGCGTTTTCTGTGCTTCCGGTGCTCACGTACCAAAAGTACGCTCCGCTCCGGTTCTCGAAACCACCACCTATGACTCGCCAGGGCGAGTTTCGAAACAGTTTCTAATACGATCAGTCGCAGACAAGGAAAGGGGCCTCCGTGGCCCCTTTTCTCGTGCGGCGGCCTGCATCCGTTCAGTTGCTGATGGAATCGCTGCCGCACTGCTTGAAGCAAATCCCCGCCGAGCCGGAGGCCGGACCTGATCCGGCAGCAATCTCGCACTTGCACAAATCCATATTGCACTGCAATATGAACTAGGGCGGGAATGCGAGCTGGGTTCGAATTGTACCATCGTACCCTTCGCATGCCTATTGCGAGAGGATCGGCATGACCGACATTTCCGCGACGCATGTCGTTCCGTCCCGATCCGCCGCCGACAGATCAACCAGAACAAGACTGGCCTATCTCGACGGCTGGCGCGGGCTTTCGATCGCGCTGGTTCTGATCGGCCATTTCTTTCCGGTTCCGGGAATCAATCTTGGCGTGCTGGGCGTCGAATTCTTCTTCGTGCTCAGCGGCCGGCTGATGGGCGAGATCCTGTTCATCGAACGCTACCCGCTGAAAAAATTCTTCAAACGCCGCTTCTCCCGCATCTATCCGGCTCTTCTGGTCTTCGTAGTCGTCGCGATGATCGCGCTCTCCGGCACGTTCCTCGCCTTCAAATGGAAGGCCGCGCTGACGGCGCTGACATTCACCTACAATTATGCCGGCATTCTCGTGGCTCGGGCAGGGGCGCTCGACCATATCTGGTCGCTCTGCATCGAGGAGCACGCCTACATCATCCTGGCGCTGATCAGCGTCATCGTCTCAAGTCGCTCTCGCGTGGTCGTGCTGCTCCTGGCGCTGGCCTTGCTGGCCATGGCCAATGGCGCGGTTTCGTACTGGGTCTTGGGGATGGACTACGAAACCACTTATTGGCGCACGGATGTGCACATCGCGTCGATCCTCCTGTCGGCTTCGATCTGCCTGCTCAAGGCCGACGGCAGGCTGCCGGCGTTTTTGAGAGGCAAGCATGTGGCCCTGGTGGCAACGGTCTGTGCCGTTGTCCTGTTCCTGGATCGGGTGCCGACGCCGATGCACTATCTCTTCGCGGTGCCGCTGCTGGCTCTGGCCGTCAACGCACTCGATTTCAGCCCACGGTATTTTTCCGGATTGCTGTCGTCCTGGCCGATGGCGACGCTGGGGCTGTGGTCGTACTCGCTCTATTTATGGCAGCAGCCGTTCTACAAATTCGTCTATGAGCAAGGCAGCGCGCCGATACCGATGCTGGCCGCAGTCTTCGCTTGCGCGGCCTGCAGCTACTACCTCATAGAGCGCCCGGCGCGCGAATGGCTCAACCGCAACTGGTGAATGCCGTCGTGCCCGGCCAGATGATCGTGAGTGCAGGTGGAGGGATCGCGCTTCATAAGCAGACAGTCAATCAATTGTTTCTAATCTAACTTTCGGGAAAGCAATGACCTGCTTTGCGATATGGGCCAGTCTCATTAGACATTGGTCGTATGGCAGGCATTCCTTATTGCCTCGCCGGCTTACCCGCCTAGTTTGTTCGCAGGACACATCTGAGAAGATGGTTCGAAGACGCATCTGGGAGGATGGAATGGATACGACTGGGGAAAGGGCGGGCGGCTGGCTCGACCGCTCACGCACCGTCGCCGAGCCTGGCTTCAGCAGGTGGATGGTGCCGCCGGCGGCGCTCTGCATCCACCTTTGCATCGGCCAGGCCTATGCGTTCAGCGTTTTCAACTTGCCGATGTCTAAGCTGATCGGCATCACCGACTCGGCGCCCGACGACTGGAAATTGACCGGCCTCGGCTGGATTTTCTCGATCGCGATCCTGTTCCTGGGCATTGCGGCGGCGTTCGGCGGCGGCTGGCTGGATCGCGTCGGTCCGCGCAAAGCCATGGTCGCTTCTGCCTGTTGTTTCGGCGGCGGCTTCATTGTCTCGGCGCTCGGCGTCTATCTGCACCAATTGTGGATCATCTATCTCGGCTACGGCGTGCTGGGCGGCATCGGTCTCGGCCTCGGCTATATCTCGCCGGTCAAGACGCTGATCACCTGGTTTCCGGACCGGCCGGGCATGGCAACCGGCATGGCGATCATGGGCTTCGGCGGCGGCGCCTTCATCGCCTCGCCGCTGTCGGTTTATCTGATGAAGCTGTTTTCGACGCCTGAGCACATCGGCGTCGCCGAAACCTTCCTGGTGCTGGGCATCGTCTATTTCGTCTTCATGCTGATCGGCGCCGTTATCGTCAGGGTGCCGCCGGAGGGCTGGAGGCCTGCCGGATGGACGCCGCCGGCGGCACAGAATGCGATGGTGACGACGTCCAATGTCCATCTCGACGATGCGTTGAAGACGCCGCAGTTCTGGCTGCTGTGGGG
>NZ_RZPI01000589.1:0-3610 GCF_003998715.1 Mesorhizobium sp. M7A.F.Ca.CA.002.15.2.1 | reverse complement strand
GGATATGGCGGACCGGATCCCAAGGGCCGGCTGCTGCGCGCCGGCAAGGTCAATGCCATCGGTGTCGCGACCGCGGAACCCCTCTCCTATTTCTTCGACGATCCCTTTGCCCGGGTGATGATGGCCAGCATCTCGCAGGCTTGTGACGCGACCGGTGCGGGGATTTCGCTGGTCTCCGCCGTCAATGGGGAGCAGCTCGCGTGGAACATCCAGAGTGCGCTGGTCGATGGCTTCATCGTCTTCTGTGTCGATGGCGGCTCAAAGCTGGTCCAACTGGCGCGCGAACGCAAGCTCCCCTTTGTGGCGCTCGATCTCGATTCGGACGACGACGATGCGGTCGCGGCGATCGGCGTCGACAACATCGCCGGTGCCGGCCTGGCGGCCCGCCACCTGACCGAACTCGGACATCGCCGCTTTGCCGTGCTTACCCTGCCCTGTGCCGACGCAGGCTTCGGCCCTACCACAAGGGAGCAGGTGGAAATGGCCCTCTATTCCGCTACGCGGGACCGCTTGCGTGGCTATTTCGCGGAACTCTCCCGCGTCGACATCGACGTCTCGCGTGTGCCGATCTACGAGACCGTCAATGACGAGAAGAGCGTGTGGGCCGGCCTCGACCATATTTTCGCCGGTGCCGAGGCGCCGACAGCCATCCTGGCGATGTCGGACAGGATGGCGCTCCATGCGCTGGACTGGCTGCGGCAGCACGACATTGCGGTACCGGGCGATGTTTCTGTCGTCGGCTTCGACGGTGTTCCGGAAGGGGCGGTTTCCAAGCCGCCGCTGACCACGATCGTCCAGCCGATCGCCGAGATGGGCCGCCTTGCCGTCAAGGCGATCCTTGAAAATGATGGTTCGTTCAGCCGGCAATCGCTGCCGGTCGAACTCGTGGTGCGGGCCTCATCCGGCCCCTCGCCCACCTGAGCTCAACGGCCCATTCTTGTCGCCATGCCCGGCATCGCGAAGGATGCAGCATGGACGGGCGGTGCGGCGCTGTGAGCCGGCCTGCTTTTGGCGGACCAGCCAAGGCCCGATAGCCATTCGAGATAGTAGGCGAGCGCGAACTGCATGACGATGCCGGCCGATATCAACAGGCTGTCATAGGCAAATCCGCCCGGATTGATCAGCTTCAGCACCTGCGCCGCCATTGCAAGCACCGTGCCGGCAATGAAAACCGGCAGCGATCGTTTGCCCAATATGGCAAGCGGATGATCGCGCCCGGTGCGAAACAGATTCGAGATCGCCGGGAATGCCACGATCAGGTAGCTCACTGCGAGTATATGCAGGAGCCTCGGCAGCGACAGGAACGTCTTGTCGAAACCGGTCAGCACCGGAGGCAGGCCAAACCAGGAGATATGCCCCCAGAGCGGGCTGTGCACCCAGACCAGGGCCACAACGGTGTAGGCCAAGGCCGCCCCAACCAGCCAGCGATTGACCGGGATGGTGCCGCCGCGACGCACATGCAGCGTGCCCGCCAGGCCGATGTTGAAAAGGAACTGCCACGACAGCGGGTTGAGAAACCAGAAGCCGGGCTCGGGGTAGTTGGGCGGAGCAATCTGATAAATCCCCGCGACCAGCCACAGGGCGCCGGATGCCACCAGTGCCAGGACCGGCCGATAGCTGACAATGAGCAGGAACAGCGGCGCCAGCAAGAGCAGCACCGCATAGACGGGCAGGATGTTGTTGTACCCAAGTTGGTGGCCGAGCGTCACGATGCCGATCAGCACCTGCGGCGTATTCTTGATCAACGGCTCGATGTTGATCATCGTCAAAAGCTCCGGCCGCCTGGCAAACACTGCCGCAGCGCAGAAAATGGCCATCACCACCATGGTGGTGACGATGTGGGTGGCATAAAGCACACCGGCGCGGCGCAACATCTTCAAAGTTGCCAGCAGCCGGTTTCCAGGCTGGAATTTCTTGCCGTAGGCGAGCGCGACCGAGATTCCCGAGATCAGCACGAAGACCTCCGCCGCATCCGAAAAGCCGAAATTCTTGTATGTCAGATACTCGAAGGCGGTACCCGGCACATGGTCGACATAGATGGTCAACAAGGCGAGAGCACGGATCACATCGATGCGCGTGTCGCGCTCAGTGCGGTCCGGGACACGCGCCTCGCGGTCCGGGACACGCGCCTCGCGGTCTGGGACACGCGCATCGCGGTCCGGGGAAATCTGGGTGGTCATCGACAAAAAGGCCTCAAAGCTGGTTGTTCATACCGGCAATGCGACCCCCGGCGCACCGCTTCGATTCCTCCCGAAGGATGTTATCGGCGGAGAAACGGACTGTAATGCGCCCGGTTCAATCAACTTTCGCGGGGCTTGAAAATATTGCGTTTTGAAGCCGGCAAATTGAGCGAAAAGTCATATAATCAAGAGGATGGTCGATGATCGACGAGACCTCACAAGATGGTGCGTTGCGGCGTGATCTCGCCTTCCACTACCGGCTTTACGGCGCGGCGGATTCAACGGGCGACTGCTTCTTCCTGCTGCATGGGTCGGGTGTCGACGAGACGACATTGGTGCCGCTGGCGCGAGAGATCGCACCGCGTGCCACGCTCGTCGCGGTGCGTGGCCGCGTTGTCCAGGAGGATGGTTTCCGCTGGTTCGCGCGGATCACGCCGACGCGCTTCGAACAGGCGAGCATCCGCACCGAAACCGAGGCCTTTGCGGGCTTCGTCGCTGACGCGGCCACACGCCATCATCTCGACCTCTCGCGCACAATTTTCCTCGGCTATTCGAACGGCGCCAATCTGGTTTCGAGCCTGATGCTGCTGCATCCGGGCCTTGTCGAACGCGCCGCGCTGCTGCGACCGATGCCGGTGCTCGATGATGTGCCGGCGACGGAGCTGTCAAAGGTGCGGGTGCTGATGATCGCCGGCGCCGCCGACCTCACCTATGCGCCTTTCGCCCCTGCTCTGGTGACATTGCTCAGTCGGCATGGCGCCGAGATCGACGCCAGGATTGTCTCATCAGGTCATGAATTCGGCAGCGCCGACGCGGCAATCGTCAGGCAATGGCTGGCGGGACCGGCGGCGGTGGCGCAGGCAGGCTGACAGGCTCGCCGCCACGACCAGCCGGCCTACCCTCTTCCCATCCGGTTCCAGGCATCCAGCCCAGCGATCTTGTAGGCTTCGGCGAGCGTTGGATAGTTGAAGGTGTTGTTGACGAAGAAGTCGACGGTGCCGCCGAGATTGATCACCGCCTGGCCGATGTGGATGAGCTCGGTGGCGCCCTCGCCGATGATGTGCGCGCCGAGCAGACGGCGCGTTTCGATCGAAAACAGCAGCTTCAGGAAGCCGGTGTTGACACCCATGATGTGGCCGCGCGAGGTCTCGCGAAAACGCGCCACGCCGACCTCGTAGGCCGCACCGCTCTCACGCACCTGTTCTTCGGACTGGCCGACCGTCGAGATTTCCGGCACCGCATAGATGCCATAGGGGAAAGTTTCCGGCGGCGGCGGCAAGGGCACTCCAAAGGCATGGCAGGCGGCCACCCTGCCCTGCTCCATCGAAGTCGAGGCCAGGCTCGGAAAGCCGATGACGTCGCCGGCGGCATAGATGTTGGGCACGCTGGTCTGGAAGGATTGCGGATCGACCTTGATGCGCCCTCTGGAG
>NZ_RZPI01000588.1:0-3611 GCF_003998715.1 Mesorhizobium sp. M7A.F.Ca.CA.002.15.2.1 | reverse complement strand
GCTCATAGGCGTTGAAAGCCTGCAGCGCGCCGAGATAGGTCGGCCACGTCACCAGCGCGGTGTCGCCCGGCGACAGGAACAGCTTGCCGAGATAATCCAGCGCCTGCTGCGAGCCGGAGGTGATGAAGATGTTGGCCTCGTCGCAGGCGACGCCGAGCTTGCCCATCTGCCCGGCGAGCCAGCGCCGCAAAGGCAGATAGCCTTCCGAGACCTGGTACTGCAGCGCCGCGCCCGCCTCGGCGCCACCCAGCACATCGGCATAGGCGTCGCGGATCGCCTCGGCCGGGAACAGCGCCGGATCGGGAATACCGCCGGCAAACGAGATGATGTCCGGCTGGTCGAGCAGCTTCAGCAGCTCGCGGATTTCGGACGCTTTCATGCGCGACGAGCGCGAAGCCAACAGGTTCATAAGGGTCACGGCACGCCTCCCCGACGCTGCAATATAGGTCAACTTGACTGACCTATATCCCCTCTTGGCCGCGAATTGAAGTGTGCCTGAACGGTTTCCCGAATGCGCCAGCACTGGCGCACTGCTCGAACGCCGCGAGCAGTTCCACAAAAGTGTTGCAGCGTTTTCCGACCGCCTAAAGGCTCTTCTTGTAGCCGAGATGGCTGCCGGTGAAGCCGAGGCTTTCGTAAAAACGATGCGCGTCCGCCCGCCCTTTGTCGGTGGTCAGTTGAACGAGGCCGCAGCCGCGCGCGCGGCACGCGTCGATCGCCCATTCGATCATCTGCCTGCCGATGCCGTCCGAGCGCCTGTGGCCGGCGACCCGAACCGCCTCGATCTGGCCGCGCCACGCGCCCTTGCGCGAGAGCCCGGCAAGGAAAGTTACCTGCAAGGTGCCGACCACCTCGCCGCCATCCACGGCCACCGCCAGCAGCTGATTGGGATCGGCGTCGATGGCGTTGAAAGCGTCGACATAACCTTGCGCCAGCGGCAAGGAAGCGTCCTCGCGGCCGGCGCCAAGCGGATCGTCGGCCAGCATGGCCACGATATCAGGCAGGTCGGAGGCCTGCGCACGGCGGAAGGTGATCATGGTGTCGAGATATCGCGAGGCGGCGGCAGCGGCAAGATTTGAATACGTTCCCACTAGGCGCGGGCTAAACTTCGCCCTCATAAACCCGCTGCGCCTGCGTCAGCGCCTCATCGAGCCGCGCGCCCTCGGCATATCCAGCCAGGTTCCGCGGCCGCTCCATGTCAGGCATCAGCCTCGGACACGGCTCGGCGGCGCCGACCACCATCCGCACCGGGATGACGCCGGCCCAAACCGGATGCCCGTAATCCTCCTCGTCGTCGCCGACGCCCTTGGCGCGTACCTTCGCCGATGCCTCTTCAATACGCATGCCGATCACCGTCGTCGCCTTGGCCTCCTGCGCCGAGATCGGCCTCAGGGTCTCGCTCCGGCCGGGATAGAAACGGTCGACGACGCCGGCCAGCGCCTTCAGTTTCTCCTGCGGCTCGTCGACGATTCGCGCCGTGCCGAAACACATCGCCGAGCGGTAGTTGGCCGAATGGTTGAAGCCCGAGCGCGCCAGCACCAGCCCGTCGAGATGCGACACCGTGAGACAGGCCGGCGTGCCGCCGCGCAGATTGCGCAGCATGCGGCTGGCCGACGAGCCGTGCCAGTACAGCATGTCGTCCTCGCGCCAGTGGATGGTCGGCGTGCAATAGGGCTGGCCATCGAACGTATAGGCGACATGGCACAGCAGCCCGGCATCCAGCACCGCGAAGACTGCCGCATGGTCGTAGCTGCCGCGCTCGTGCAGGCGCTTGACGCGGTTGCGGCTGGTGGTCGGAAAACTGGCTGGCGTGTCGTTCACGGCTTGCATCCTTGGTTGTCGTCTGCCAACCATGCGCCATGACATTGGTCGATAAAAGAACCAATCCCATGAAGAAAAACCGGACCAATTTTCCGGATTGGTCGGCGCTGATCCCGGTCCTGCCGGGCGACGGCCCGCGCAGCCGCGAGCTTTATGCGGCGCTCAGGCGGCTGATCGAGACCGGCGCGCTGGCCACCGGGGCGAAACTCCCGACCACCCGGGATCTCGCACAGCGCTTCGGCCTGTCGCGTTCGGCGGCGGTTGCCTGTTTCGAAATGCTGATCTCGGAGGGGTTTGCGGTCGCCAAGGTCGGCGCCGGCACCTTCGTCGCGCCTGATGTGCCGCATCTGCCGCTGACGCTGATCAAGCCGCGTCCAGCGGAGATCGACGTCGCGGCGTCGCTACCTTGCGGCCTTGGCGTTGCGGTCTCCGATCCGCGCACGCTTGATATGTTTCGCATCCTTCTGTCGCGCCACCTCACCCGCCCCGGACCGGAGCATTTCCGCTATGGCGACCCGCGCGGCGGCCTGCCGCTGCGCACGGCAATTGCCACCTATCTCAGGACCGCACGCGGCGTGCGCTGCGACGCCGGCCAGATCGTGCTGACGTCGGGCACGCAGCAGGGGCTCGATCTCCTGGTGCGTGCAGCACTTCGTCCCGGCGATGCCGTCTGGATCGAAAACCCCTGCTATCCCATGGCGCACGCCGTGCTGGCCGGCAGCGGGGCCACGGTTTTTGGCGTACCCGTCGACGCGGAAGGGCTCGATCCCGAGATCGGCGAAAGCCTGTGCTCCAAGGCGCGCGCGGCCTATGTCACGCCCTCGCATCAATATCCGCTCGGCGTGACGATGACGATGCGCCGCCGTCTCGCTTTGCTCGACTGGGCGCGGCGCAACGATGCCTGGATCATCGAGGACGATTACGACAGCGAGTTCCGCTATGCCGGCCCGCCGCTGACCTCGCTGCAGGGCATGGACGGCTCGGGCCGTGTCGCCTATCTCGGCACCTTCTCGAAAATCCTCTTCCCCGGCCTGCGCATCGGCTATGTCGTGGTGCCCGAAGCGCTGCTCGATGCCGTGATGGCGGTCAGGGCGCGCTCCGACCGCTTCCCCTCGACGCTGGCCGAAGGCGCGCTGACCGACCTGTTGAACGAGGGCCATTTCGCCGCGCATCTCAGGCGCGTGCGCCGCCGGGTGCAAGCCGCGCGCGACGTGCTGGTCGCCGGCCTCGAGACGCATTGCGGCGATGCCCTCGAGGTAACCGTGCCCGAACAGGGGCTGCACTTGATGGCGACGCTGAAGCACGCCGGGCCGGACACGGCGATCGTCGAGGCGGCGAAGGCGGCAGGTGTCGGCGCCAGGGCCTTGTCCTCGATGTTCATCGGCGGGGCGTCCCGGCAAGGCCTGGTGCTGGGTTTTTCCGGGTTTTCGGACGAGGAACTGATGGCCGCGACGGTACGACTGGGTGGGGTGATGGGCCGCAGTCCCGGCCGCCAAACTACCTGATCCTGCTCAAACAATCCTAGGGCGAAGCAGGAGCGCAGCTCCGTCTCGGAGGCCTTCGGATGACGAAGTCCTCAATCCCCATCGGCGGGCTGGGCCTTGCCGCACTGCGCCAGCACCTTGCCGATGGCCGCGCTTGAACCCTTCAGCGGAAAGCTGATCTCGCCATATTTGGCTGAACTGACCGACACATCGCCCTTGCCGCGCAACAGGTCGAGCAGCGGATCGGCTTTCGCCAGGTTGACCACGAAGTAGTTGTACATGGCCTCCAGCTGCAGCGCCTTAGTT
>NZ_RZPI01000587.1:0-3621 GCF_003998715.1 Mesorhizobium sp. M7A.F.Ca.CA.002.15.2.1 | reverse complement strand
CTCGCATTCCTCCCGTCACCCGCGACAGACACGCGCCACCGAACTCCCGCATCGGTGCGCGTTGCAGCAAGCCGCACGTCGGCCGTGACCGCATCCATGGCGAGTTGCCCGCAGCCGTCCACAACGACCGACACCTTCGGTCTTAGGCGCTGTACGAGCCCAGCTTCTTCGATCGCAGCCCTGATACGTTCAGCCAGCGGCCGGGGATCGGCAATCTCTTGCGGATCAATGCCTGCCAGCGGCCCGGTCTCGACCGGCACGCCGGTGCGAACCGCGATATCAAGCGCATCGACCTCCGCCGCCAGCAGCGCAGCACTTTGCGCCGTCAGGCCGCGTATCTGCAAACTGCCGCGCGCGGTGACTTCCATGATGCCATTGCCGTGCCGCAAAGCGGATTCGGCTAGTCCGATCAACGACTCTGGCGACATTCCCCCAGCAACCGGGTTGAGCCGCACCAGCAGGCCGTCGCCGGTTTGCATCGGTGCCGACAAAGCCGGACAGGCGCCGCGGCGCGAGAAGGCGCTCATGCCGCCACCCCAAGTGCTTCTGCCTCGGCAATCAGGGCCGTCAAATCGTCGTCGATGGAATTGCGCAGGGGATGCCAGAGGCCGCGCCGGCGCGCCGACAGGAAACGCTCGGCGATTATTTTTGCGGCGGCGGGGTTTTCGCGCAGGATGAAGGCGCGGACCATGGGATCGCCGACATAGGCGTCATGCACCGCCTCGATCAGCGTTCCCGGAATGGCGTGCGTGGTTTCGGCGAAGCCGACCAGCCGGTCGACGGTTTCGGCGAATTCGGAGGCACCGCGCGGGCCGTGCCGCATCTGGCCAGCGATGAAACGGGCATTGACGGCGCGGGCACGCACGACGCGCGCTACGGCCTCACTGATCGAGCGTGGCTTCGGCTTTTGCGGGTCCGTGGTGTCGAGCACGATGACGTCGGCATTCCTGCCGAGCGCCGCAAGTGCTGCGGAAAAGCCGCCGATGAAGGCCACATCGGCGGAGCCCTCGAGGATGTCGCGGCCGGGGTCGTCGCCGGTGTGGACGAGAAGATCGGCTTCGGCGATGCGGCCCTCGAAGGCGCCGGGCGCGGAGATGCCTTCGCCCCCGGCGCCGCCATAGGCGTGCGATGTAGCGTCGAGATAGGCGCGGCCGATTTCGTCGCGTGCCGCCCAGTCG
Organism: Mesorhizobium sp. M7A.F.Ca.CA.002.15.2.1; assembly: GCF_003998715.1. Classification (NCBI taxonomy): domain Bacteria; kingdom Pseudomonadati; phylum Pseudomonadota; class Alphaproteobacteria; order Hyphomicrobiales; family Phyllobacteriaceae; genus Mesorhizobium; species Mesorhizobium sp. M7A.F.Ca.CA.002.15.2.1. The sequence continues at coordinate 2,443 of NZ_RZPI01000587.1, read as the reverse complement.
CCGGAGGACATGAGATCCTCGACGCCGGCGCCGTATGTGCCCGGCGAGGTGCCGAAGATGCGCGGGCTGATCTTGCCGTCGGCGCGGGTTTTGGCCGCGAGCGGGTTTTCCGAATCGTCCTCGTCGCGCGCGGCAACCGCGTTGGCTGCGGCATCGATCAGCGCGATCTGGGTCGGGAACATGTCGCGGAACAGGCCTGATATGCGCCATGTGACATCGACGCGTGGCCTTCCGAGCGTGGCCGGCGGCAGCACTTCGATGCCGGTGATGCGGCCGGTGGCCAAATCCCATTGCGGCCGGCAGCCCATCAGCGCCAGGCCTTGAGCGATCTCCTCGCCGCCGGTGCGCAGCGATGCCGAGCCCCAGAGATCGATGACTAGCGAGCGTGGCCAGTCGCCATGCGACTGCATGTAGCCGCGCACGACTTCCTCCGCCGCTGCCCTGCCCAGATCATAGGCGGTCGGCGTCGGCATGGTGCGCGGGTCCGAGGTGAACAAATTGCGGCCGGTAGGCAAGACGTCCGAGCGGCCGCGCGCAGGCGCGCCGGCCGGCCCAGCCTTGACGTGGCGGCCATCGAGCGCGGCGATGAGCGCCGTCTTCTCGGCTTCAGCACTTTGCCGGCGCATGGCGTCCGGCTCATCCTCCGGAGCGCGGCCATAGATATGCAGCCCGTCCTTGATGGCGAAATCCTTGAGGTCGCAGAGCCAGGCATCGATGCGGCGCAAGGCCTCGTCGGGCGCGTCGGTTCTGGCAACGCCGGCTTCGGAGGCGAGACCGGTTTTTTGCGCGGTGTCGACGATCAGTTTCGCCAGTCGGTCACGGCGGCGACGGTCGAGCCCGTCGGCCTGCGCATATTCGTCGACCAGCCGCTCGAGCTTGTGCTGGTTTTCGTCCAGCCCGGCGCCGGTCAGCGGTGGCGGTAAATGGCCAAGGGTGACGGCGGCAATGCGCCGCTTGGCCTGCGCCGCTTCGCCCGGGTTGGAGACGATGAAGGGATAGATGACGGGCAGGGGACCGGTGACGATCTCCGGAAAGCAGTTTTCCGACAGAGCAACGGTTTTGCCCGGCAGCCATTCAAGCGTGCCATGGGCGCCGACATGGACCAGCGCGTGGACGCCGAGCGACTTGCGCAGCCAGAGGCCGAAGGCGATCAGCGCATGGCGCGGGGGCAGCGTCGGGTCGTGGTAGTCGGCGCGGCGGTCGACGGAGCGGCCGCGGTCGGGGGCGAGGGCGATGGTGACGTTGCCGAAGGTGGCGGCGCGGAAGGGGAAGCTTCCGCGCAAACCTGTTTCGTCTTCCGCTTTGCCCCAAGCGGCTTCGACCGCAGTAATTGCCGCAGTCGGCAACTCCGTCGAGAAGGCAATGTAGTTATCTAAGGCCAATCCAGTATCGCTGGCTTCCAGCAAATCCAGCAACCCACGCGGCGTCTGCGGAATCCCCTCAATCACATAGCCCTGCTCCTTCAGGTCATGCAGCATGGCGAGCACGCTGGACGGCACGTCGAGGCCGACGGCATAGCCGGTTCGACCAGGAGCGCTAGGGTAATCCGGGATTAGGATGGCCAGCTTGCGCCCGGCGCGGGGTGTCTCCTGCAACTTGATGAAGGCCGCGACGCGGTCAGCGACCTGCGCCACGCGATCCGGTTCCGGCCGGTTGGCGAAGGCGCGGTGGCCGAGTGCGGGATCGGTCTCGGTCTCGCCCTTGAAGGAAATGGCGCCGGCGAGGACGCGGCCGTCGAGTTCGGGCAGCACGACATGCATGGCGAGGTCGGCGGGTGCCAGGCCACGCTGGTTGTTTTGCCAGATGTCGCGGCGGGTGGTGGCGACGATGACCTGGAAGACAGGCACGCCGGCGCGGTCGAACAGCGTTTCGATGCCGGGTTCGGCGCCTGAGGCGAAAGCGGTCGCGGTGATGATGGCGGCGGGCTTCAGCGCCGTCAGTGCTGTTTCCACGAAGGCGAGGGAGGTTGGGTCCTTGAGGCTGGAGACGAAGATCGGGACTGGGTCGATGCCGCGCTGCCGCAGCGCTTCAACAAGCGCATCGATGGGCGCGACATCGGCGGCCAGCAGCATCGAGCGATAGAACAGGATGGGGATGATAGGAGCGTTGACGTTGTAAGCGCCAGCATTCGATAAGTCCGGCTTCTCCACAACTCCACATCCGGGCACGTAAAAACCAGCTTTCGGCACCACCACCGGGCCGATCACTTCCGCATCCTGTCCCGCCAAGCCCGCCAGCCTGCGCACCAGCGCGCTCATATTCGCCGGGCCGCCCTCGCGGAAATAGTCGAGCAGGCCGTCCAACTCCTCGCGCGGCAGCGTCGAGGCTTCGATCAGGCGCAGATCCTCGTCGCGGCATTCGCCGGGCAGCAGCGCCAGTTTTATGCCGCGTTCGCGGGCGGTCGAGGCAAGCTGGTCGCAGCCGTAGCGCCACCAGTCGTAGC
>NZ_RZPI01000586.1:0-3633 GCF_003998715.1 Mesorhizobium sp. M7A.F.Ca.CA.002.15.2.1 | reverse complement strand
AGCCGTGGTCGACGCAACCCCGGCTCCTGCAGCGCCGGCGACGCCGCCCGCTGCAGGCGTGACCGAGCCCAAGATCGTCGTCGAGGCGGTCGAGATCGACGGCAGCAAGATCTTTGTCGCCGGCCTCGCCGATGCCGGCCGCAAGGTGCGCGCCTATGCCAACGACATCCTGCTCGGTGACGCGCAAACTTCGACGGACGGTCATTTCCTGGTCGAGGCGACGCGCGACGTTCCGGTCGGCAGCTACACAATCCATGTCGACGGCCTCGATGCCGACGGTGTGACAGTTGTGGCCCGCGCGGCCGTACCGTTCGAGCGTGAGCCCGGCGAAGCGATCGCCGCCGTGGCACCCTCGGCGCCGAAGCCCGTTCAGCCCAAGCCGGCCGCACCTACCGCCGCCGAGGCACCGGCCGCGGCCACGACGCCTGCTCCCGCCACCGAGGCTCCGGCCGTTATGGCGGAGGCGACGCCGCCAAGCGATGTGCCCGAGACGGTGGCGCCCAAGCTTGAACATGCCGACGGCGCCGTCATCATCCGCCGCAACGACACGCTGTGGCGGATCTCGCGGCGCGTCTATGGCCACGGCGTACGCTTCTCGACCATCTACCTCGCCAACCAGGACCAGATCAGTGATCCCGACCGCATCTGGCCGGGCCAGGTGTTCAAGGTCCCGGAAAAGTCGAAGGAAGGCGAAGCCGCCGACCTCAAGGCCATGGGCGAGCAGGCAACGACAGCGCCCGCCAAGACGGAGTAGGGTTTGAGCGCCGACGGTTGAGCGCAATCTCCCCCTTGTGGGAGATGCCCGGCAGGGCAGAGGAGGGCGCTGTCTCGCCAGCCTGTCGGCCAAATCCGGTCGAGCTACCTTACGGCTGCTCGTAATGCTTTGATCGTGGAAAGTCGCGATCCTTCGCGCCCCTCTCTGTCCTGCCGGACATCTCTCCCACGAGGGGGAGATTGGCGGTTCCGGCGCTCTGCCCATAGGGTTAGCTTGCCCCGTGCCCGTTCATCGTCTATCGCCGATGAACGATGGCAGAATCCCTGATGGAAACAAACGCATCATGCGGCGGTCCGGACAGCCGTGCGGTCGCCGCCCGACTTGCAGCGCTTTCCCATCCGGCGCGGATCGAAATCCTGAAACACCTATCGACGAGCAGTTCCTGCTGCTGCCGCGAGGTCGTCGACCGCTTAGATCTGGCGCAGTCCACCGTGTCACAACATCTGAAAATACTGGTCGAAGCCGGGCTGGTTCGCTTCGAGCCCGATCGCCAGCGCTCGCGCTATGCGATCGACCATGCCGCGCTCGCCGATGTCTCCGCATCGGTGGCCGCTCTCGTCAATTCCTGCTGCTCCGGCCGCTGAAATAAGAAGAAGGCACAAGAAATGGCCGAAAAAACCGTCTCCGACTCCTCGACTTTCAAGACGCTGCTCAATTTGTGGCCTTACATGTGGCCAGCGGATCGCGCCGATCTGAGAGCCCGGGTCACATGGGCGACGCTGTTGCTGGTCGTCGCCAAGCTGACGCTGGTCGCCGGTCCCTATTTCTTCAAATGGGCGACCGACGCGCTGGCCGGCGACGCCAAATCGGCGCCGCCGCTGCCGAGCTTCCTGCTGGCGCCCGTCATGCTGGTCGTCGCCTACAATGTCGTGCGCCTGGTGCAGCTTGGCTTCAATCAGTTGCGCGACGCGCTGTTTGCCCGCGTCGGCCAATATGCCGTGCGCCAGCTCGCCTTCCGTACTTTCGTTCACATGCACCAACTGTCGCTGCGCTTCCATCTCGAGCGCCGCACCGGCGGCCTGTCGCGCATCATCGAGCGCGGCACCAAGGGCATCGAGACGATCGTGCGCTTCATCATGCTCAACACGGCGCCGACCATCCTCGAATTCGCGCTGACCACGGGCATCTTCGCCTACACCTATGGCTGGAAATATGTGGTCGTCGTCGCGGTCACCGTCTGGGTCTATGTCTGGTTCACGGTCCGCGCCAGCGACTGGCGCATCTCGATCCGCCGCGACATGAACGACAGCGATACCGACGCCAACACCAAGGCAATCGACTCGCTGCTCAACTACGAGACGGTGAAATATTTCAACAATGAGGGCATGGAAGCCGAGCGCTTCGACCGCTCCATGGCACGCTACGAGGTCGCCGCGACGCGCATCTGGACCTCGCTTGGCTGGTTGAATTTCGGGCAGGGCATCATCTTCGGCCTGGGCACCGTCATCGTCATGTGCATGTCGGCGCTCGAAGTGCAGGCCGGCACGCAGACGGTCGGTGACTTCGTCTTCATCAACGCCATGCTGATGCAGCTGTCGGTGCCGCTCAATTTCATCGGCTTCATCTACCGCGAAATCCGCCAGGGGCTCACCGATATCGAGCAGATGTTCGATCTGCTGGATGTGCCGCAGGAGATCGTCGACAAGCCGGATGCCAGGCCAATCGCGGTCAGCGCCGGCAAGGTCGAGTTCCGCGACGTGCACTTCTCCTATGACCCGAACCGGAAGATCCTGAAGGGCATCAGCTTCGAGGTGCCGGCCGGCAAGACCGTCGCCATTGTCGGGCCTTCGGGTGCCGGCAAGTCGACCATCTCGCGGCTTCTGTTCCGCTTCTACGACGTGCAGGGCGGCCAGGTGCTGATCGATGGCCAGGATATCAGGGACGTGACGCAGGAGAGCCTGCGCGGGGCGATCGGCATGGTGCCGCAGGACACCGTGCTGTTCAACGACACCATCGCCTACAACATCCGCTATGGCCGCATCGGTGCCAGCGAGGAGGATATGCGCAAGGCGGCCGAACTCGCTCAGATCGGCCCGTTCATCGAGCGATTGCCTGACGGCTACAAGTCGATGGTCGGCGAACGCGGGCTAAAACTTTCGGGCGGCGAGAAGCAGCGCGTGGCAATCGCCCGCACCATTTTGAAGGCGCCGCCGATCCTGATGCTCGACGAAGCGACCTCGGCGCTCGACAGCCACACCGAACAGGAGATCCAGGCCGCGCTCGATCTGGTCAGCCGTGGCCGCACCACCATCGTCATCGCTCACCGCCTGTCGACGGTGATCACGGCCGATGAGATCATCGTGCTGCAGGACGGCCAGATCGCCGAGCGCGGCACCCATGCCGAGCTGATGCGCAAGCATGGCCTCTACGCCTCGATGTGGGACCGCCAGCGCGAGGCGACCGAGGCCGAAGAGCGGCTGCGCTTGGCTCGCGAAGGCGACGAACTTGGTGTCATCGTCCGCCGGCGCACGTCGGAGGTGAATTGAAGGTTCGGCGTGTGATCTGATTTTTGCACTTGATCTCAACTTAAGTTGAGATTGTAGGCCGTTCCTGGAGCCCAAAAAACACCATGATCCAGGAACGGAGCAATCGAAATGAGCAAGATAAATCAGACTGTTAACGGCGGCAGCGTGTTCAGGGTGGACAAATTCGTCGTCCCGGCCGGCGCCCGCGAGGAGATACTCGCCAAGGTCAGGACAACGCATGAATTGCTGCGCCTGCAGCATGGCTTCGTGCAGGATTTCCTGCTCGAGCAATTCTCCGGGCCGGGCGAATTCAACCTCGTCACCATCGTCGAATGGGAAAGCCAGGCGGCCGTCGACAATGTCGTGCCGATCGTCAAGGACGCGCACGAGCGC
>NZ_RZPI01000585.1:0-3643 GCF_003998715.1 Mesorhizobium sp. M7A.F.Ca.CA.002.15.2.1 | reverse complement strand
GTTTTGACCGAGGGTCGAATGGCTGATTCCAACCCATGCTAGCAGGGTTTTGGCAGCATTCATGTCAGGAGAGAAAAGTGGAGTAAAAAGCGAAGGAAATCAAACAGGAGCGGATCGGACCAGTTTGCCGCGATATGCCGTCCAGGTCGATGTTTTGAACAAGGTTTGACTTGCTTCGCTGGAAGTGCTGCGCTAACCCTCGCCGCGTTGCAGCATAGGCCCTTAAAACGGTTCAGCGGTTAAACTGTCACGCTTCCGCATTAGGGTCCGGTGCTGTAATCAACGTGGATTGGCGCCAACGGAAAGCCGAGCATGAACGCACTCTTGAGCTCATACCTGCCCATCGTCCTGTTCATAGGCGTGGCGCTGGTTGTCGGCCTGGCGCTGCTGGCCGCGCCCTTCCTGGTGGCCTACCGCAATCCCGATCCCGAAAAGCTTTCCGCCTACGAGTGCGGTTTCAACTCGTTCGACGACGCCCGCATGAAGTTCGACATCCGTTTCTACCTGGTGTCGATCCTGTTCATCATCTTCGACCTGGAAGTAGCCTTCCTGTTTCCGTGGGCGGTGTCGTTTTCGAAGATCGGCATGCTCGGTTTCTGGTCGATGATGGTTTTTTTGGCGGTGCTGACCATCGGCTTTGCCTATGAATGGAAAAAAGGAGCGCTGGAATGGGATTGAACGACAGTTCAGGCACCCTCGTCGCGCCGAAGCCCAAGGGCATCATCGATCCCAACACCGGCAGGCCGGTGGGGGAGGACGATCCCTTCTTCCTCGAGATCAACAACGAGTTGGCCGACAAGGGCTTTCTGGTCACTTCGACCGAGGCGCTCATCACCTGGGCGCGCAGCGGGTCGCTGATGTTCATGACGTTCGGCCTCGCCTGCTGCGCGGTCGAGATGATCCACACCTCGATGCCGCGCTATGATTCGGAGCGGTTCGGCGTCGCGCCACGCGCGTCTCCGCGCCAGTCCGACATCATGATCGTCGCCGGCACGCTGACCAACAAGATGGCGCCGGCGCTGCGCAAGGTCTACGACCAGATGCCGGAGCCGCGCTACGTCATCTCGATGGGCTCCTGCGCCAATGGCGGCGGCTATTACCACTATTCCTATTCGGTGGTGCGCGGCTGCGACCGCATCGTGCCGGTCGACATCTATGTGCCCGGCTGTCCGCCGAGCGCCGAAGCGCTGCTCTACGGCATTCTTCTCTTGCAGAAGAAGATCCGCCGCACCGGCACGATCGAACGGTAAATCCATGACCGCATCCCTGAGCGAACTGTCGACCTATCTCGGCGAGAAGCTGATCGGCCGCGTGAACGAGGCTGATATCGCCTATGGCGAACTCACCATCCATGTCGAGCCGCGCGATCTGGTCGAGGTGATGACCTTCCTGCGCGACGATGCGCGCTGCCAGTTCATCTCGATCATCGATGTCTGCGGCGCCGACTATCCGTCGCGGGCCAAGCGTTTCGACGTCGTCTATCACCTGTTGTCGCCGAAGCAGAATGTGCGCGTCCGCGTCAAGGTGCAGGCCGACGAGGAAACCATGGTGCCGTCGATCACCGGCGTCTATCCCGGCGCCGACTGGTTCGAGCGCGAGACCTACGATCTCTACGGCGTTTTGTTCTCCGGCCATCCCGACCTGCGCCGCCTGCTGACCGACTATGGCTTCGAAGGCCATCCCTTGCGCAAGGATTTCCCGCTGACCGGCTTCGTCGAGGTGCGCTACGACGACGAGGCCAAGCGCGTTATCTATGAGCCGGTCGAGCTCAAGCAGGAATTCCGCAATTTCGATTTTCTGTCCCCGTGGGAAGGTACGGATTACGTGCTGCCGGGTGACGAGAAGGCAAAGCAGTAAATGGCTGAAACCTCCGTCCGCAACTTCAACATCAATTTCGGCCCGCAACACCCCGCGGCGCACGGCGTTTTGCGCCTTGTGCTGGAGCTGGACGGCGAAGTCGTCGATCGCGTCGATCCGCATATCGGACTGCTGCATCGCGGTACCGAAAAGCTGATCGAAGCCAAAACCTATCTGCAGGCGGTACCCTATCTCGACCGGCTCGACTATTGCGCGCCGATGAACCAGGAACATGCCTTTGCGCTGGCCGCCGAGCGTCTGCTCGGCATCGAGGTGCCGAAGCGTGGCCAGGTGATCCGCGTTCTCTACAGCGAGATCGGCCGCATCATGTCGCACATCCTCAATGTGACGACGCAGGCGATGGACGTCGGTGCGCTGACGCCGCCGCTGTGGGGCTTCGTCGAACGCGAAAAGCTGATGGTGTTCTATGAGCGCGCCTCCGGTTCGCGCATGCATGCCGCTTATTTTCGGCCCGGCGGCGTCCATCAGGACCTGCCGCGTCAACTGGTCGAGGACATCGGCAAGTGGATCGACCCGTTCCTGAAGTCGATCGACGACCTCGACCGGCTGCTGACCGGCAACCGCATCTTCAAGCAGCGCAATGTCGATATTGGCATCGTCTCGCTGGCGGATGCCTGGGCCTGGGGTTTTTCGGGCGTGATGGTGCGTGGCTCGGGTGCAGCCTGGGATCTGCGCAAGTCGCAACCCTATGAATGCTATTCGGAGATGGATTTCGACATTCCGATCGGCAAGAACGGCGACTGCTTCGACCGCTACCTCGTGCGCATGGAAGAAATGCGCCAGTCGGCGAAGATCATGCGCCAGTGCGTCGACCTTTTGCTCGGCAAGGAGAGCACCGGCCCGGTGTCGAACCTCGATGGCAAGGTGGTGCCGCCCAAGCGCCAGGCGATGAAGCGCTCGATGGAAGCGCTGATCCATCACTTCAAGCTCTACACCGAGGGTTATCGCGTGCCGGCCGGCGAGGTTTACGCCGCCGTCGAGGCGCCGAAGGGCGAATTCGGCGTCTATCTGGTCTCCGACGGCTCCAACAAGCCCTACCGCTGCAAGCTGCGCGCGCCGGGTTTCGCGCATCTGCAGGCGATGGATTTCCTCTGCCGCGGCCACATGCTGGCCGACGTCACCGCCGTTCTCGGCTCCCTCGACATCGTGTTTGGTGAGGTCGATCGCTAAATGTCAGTCCGCCGTCTCGCAGAAGCCAGCGTCCAGCCAGCATCCTTCGCCTTCAACCGGGCGAATGCCGCGGCTGCGAAGCAATGGATCAAGAAGTACCCGAAGGGCCGTGAACAGTCGGCCATCATCCCGCTTCTGATGATAGCACAGGAGCAGGAAGGCTGGGTGACGAAGGCGGCGATCGAGACGATCTCCGACATGCTCGGCATGCCCCGCATCCGCGGGCTGGAAGTCGCGACCTTCTACACGCAGTACCAGTTGAATCCGGTCGGCACGCGTGCGCACATCCAGGTCTGCGGCACCACGCCCTGCATGCTGCGCGGTTCGGAAGCGCTGATGGATGTCTGCCGCTCCAAAATCCATCACGACCAGTTCCACACCAACGACAAGGGAACCTTGTCTTGGGAAGAGGTGGAATGCCTCGGTGCCTGCGTCAACGCGCCGATGGTGATGATCTTCAAGGACACGTTCGAGGATCTGACGCCGGAACGCCTGGCTGAAATCATCGATCTCTATGACGCCGGCAAGGGTGCTGCGGTGGAACCGGGGCCGCAGAATGGCCGCACCGGCTCGGAGCCGGCCTCCGGCCTCACCA
>NZ_RZPI01000584.1:0-3649 GCF_003998715.1 Mesorhizobium sp. M7A.F.Ca.CA.002.15.2.1 | reverse complement strand
TGTCGGGGCAATAGGCGAGACCGCCAATGCGGAAACCGAGCGATACGATGTCGCCGTGGATCTGCGGCAGCGGCTCGAGGGTGAGGGTACCCCCCTCTCCTTCGACGACCACCGGCCTGGTGTGGTCGATGAGATGCGGCCTGACGATCGGCGGATAGGAACTGCCTTGCGGCGTCTCGAAACAGTATCCGAACGCTTCCCGCAGCCGAAGCATCGTCGCCCTGTCGGCATGGACGTCGATGAGCTGGCGCTGATCGAGGACGAAACCGCGCAGATCGTCGATGCCATGGATATGGTCGGCATGCGGGTGGGTATAGACGACCGCATCGACACGTTTGACGCCGGCCAGCAGCATCTGCTGCCGAAAATCCGGCCCCGTGTCGATGACGACAGTCGTTCGGCTGCCGTTCGCCGCAATCCGCTCGACGAGCGCGGCGGCACGGGTGCGCCGGTTCCTGGGGTTGTCGGGGTCGCAATTGCCCCAATCGCCGGTGATGCGCGGCGTACCTGGGGACGAGCCGCAGCCGAGAATGGTGAGGCGCAGCCGGTCAGTCATCGTTCAGGCACTTTGCTCTGCAGGCCGCGGCATCTTGCCGAACAGCCGGAAGAAATTATCTGTGGTCAGATCGGCGATTTCAGCTTCGCTTACCCCGATCGTTTCGGCCAGCACTTTGGCGGTATGGGCGACATAGGCGGGCTCGTTGCGTTTGCCGCGAAACGGCACGGGCGCCAGATAGGGCGCATCGGTTTCGACCAGCAATCGGGCATGCGGGACATCGGCGGCAATGGCACGCAACTCAGCTGAATTCTTGAAGGTCAGGATGCCCGAGAACGACACGTAGCCACCGAGAGCGACGCCCACCTCGGCAAGCCGGCGCCCGGAAGAAAAGCAATGCAGGATGAAGGGGAAGGCGCCCTTCCCTGTTTCGTCCTCGAGAATATCAGCCATGTCGGCATCGGCATCGCGCGAATGGATGACCAGCGGCAGCCCCGTTTCACGGGCGGCGGCGATGTGGTTGCGAAAGCCTTGCGCCTGTGCATCGCGTGGCGCCTTGTCGTAAAAATAGTCGAGACCGGCCTCGCCGATGGCCACTACTTTTGGGTGCGCGGATAGCCGCACAAGCTCCTCGACCGTGATATCCAGTTCTTCGGCCGCATTGTGCGGATGAGTGCCGACAGAGCAATAGATTTCGTCGAAAGTTTCAGCGATCTCAAGTACTTGCGGAAACCGCTTCACGCGTGTCGAGATCGTCACCATACGGCCAATTCCGGCGGCTAAAGCGCGGGCGACGATGGCCGCCCGCTCCTCGGCGAAATCTGGAAAATCCAGATGGCAGTGGCTGTCGACGAGCATCAGATGTTCGCGTCCGGCTGTTCGACGTAACGCGGAAACACGCCTTCCGGCACCGGCAACGCAGTGCCGGGCACAAGCGCGTGATCCGCGTGGACATGCACGAAATCGCGGCTCTCCGCCGGCACCGCCAGCAGGTCGAGCAGTTTCGCGGCCGAGCCCGGAGTGAAGGGCTGACACAGCACCGCCACGCGGCGCACGACTTCGGCGGTCGTCCACAGCACCGTTTCCATGCGCGCCGGGTTGGTCTTCTTCAGCGCCCATGGTGCCTCGCCGGCGAAGTAGCGATCGGCTTCCGCCACCACGCCGAAGATAGCTGCCAGCGCCAGATGGATGCCCTGCTCGGCGACCGCCTTGCGCGCGGTGTCGAGCGCGGCGGCGGCCTGATCCAGGATCGCTCTGTCTGCATCCGTCAGCTCGCCGCGCTGCGGCACCACGCCGCCGCAGTTCTTGGCGATCATCGACAGCGAACGCTGCGCCAGGTTGCCGAGACCGTTGGCAAGATCGGCATTGGTGCGGTTGACGATCGCGTCATGGCTGTAGCTGCCATCGTTACCGAACGGCACCTCGCGCAGGAAGAAGTAGCGCACCTGGTCGAGACCGTAGTGCTCGACCATCGCGAATGGATCGACGACGTTGCCAACAGATTTCGACATCTTCTCGCCGCGGTTGAACAGGAAGCCATGCGCGAAGACGCGCTTTGGCAACTCGATGCCCGCCGACATCAGAAATGCCGGCCAATAGACCGCATGGAAGCGGACAATGTCCTTGCCGATGATGTGCGTGGCCGGCCAATAGTGCCATTGCTCGGCCTTTGTGTCGGGATAGCCGGCGGCGGTGATGTAGTTGGTCAAGGCGTCGACCCAGACATACATCACATGCTTGTCGTCGCCTGGCACCGGCACGCCCCATTTGAAGGTCGTGCGCGAGATCGACAGATCCTTCAGCCCCGACTTGACGAAGCTGAGCACCTCGTTGCGGCGCTCGGTCGGACCGACAAAGTCGGGCTGGCTCTCATAAAGCGCCAGCAATTTGTCCTGATAGGCGGAAAGCCGGAAGAAATAGCTTTCTTCCTCGTTCCATTCGACCGGCGACCCAAGCGGTTCGCGGCGCACGCCGTCGTCGCCGAGCGTCGTCTCGCTCTCGTCGAAATAGGCTTCCTGGCGCACCGAATACCAGCCGCTATAGCGGTCGAGATAGATGTCGCCATTGGCGGCCATCGCTTTCCAGATCGCCTGACAGGATTCGTAGTGGCGCGGTTCGGTCGTGCGAATGTATTGGTCATTCGAGCCGCCCATCGCCTCGGTCATTGCGCGGAAAATCGCCGAATTGCGGTCGGCCAGCGCCAGTGGCGTTATACCTTCCTTCTCGGCAGTTTGCTGCATCTTCAGGCCATGCTCGTCGGTGCCGGTCAGGAAGAAGACGTCCTTGCCGTCCAGGCGCTGGAAGCGTGCCAGGGCGTCGGTTGCAATGACCGTATAGGCGTGGCCGATATGCGGCTTGCCGTTCGGATAAAAGATCGGGGTGGTGATGTAGAATTTGTCGCGTGACATGAATGAACCGTCATGAATGTCTGAATGGAAAGGCGTGGCGGTGGATATCGTATCGAGGCAGCATTTGCCATCCCGATCCAGGAAACCCAGTCACATTCGCATTGCAGAATTCAGGCGGTCGATCATGATCAAGGCGTGCTGCTTCTTATCGAGATTGTAAGTATCGGTCTCAGATATAGCGTCCAGCGCCTCATGCCAAGTGTCCGACAGCGTTTTGGCTCGTGCGAGATCGCCAGCCAGTGCTGCCTGGCTTGCCGCGTCCGACAACAGGTCTAGCACCCGGCGGTTGAAGATATCGAACTGGATCGCCTGATCGCGGCCGGCCACGGCTTCGGCGAGGCGGAACGCGCCGCCGACATCGCTCTTTTTCCCGGTGACCAGAGCGTCGAGCGTCGAAGCGATCTCCAACCCGCCATACTGCGTCAAGAGGATCGCGGTGCGGGCGCTGCCCCCTGCCCGCTCGGCCAGTGCCGCGCGCGCCGCCGGATCCTCAGGCGGCGCCGGCTCGGTCGTTTCCAGCACCGTCATCAGGTCGTCGGCGTCGAGCGGGTTCAATCTCACCACCTGACAGCGCGACCGGATCGTCGGCAGCAGGCTGCCCGGCGCGTGGACAATCAGGATGAACAGAGTCCGTGCCGGCGGCTCTTCAAGATTTTTCAGCAAGGCATTGGCGGCATTGGTGTTCATGTCGTCGGCGGGGTCGACGATGACGACCCGGTAGCTGCCGTCATGCGAGGTCAGCGAC
>NZ_RZPI01000583.1:0-3664 GCF_003998715.1 Mesorhizobium sp. M7A.F.Ca.CA.002.15.2.1 | reverse complement strand
CAGCGGGCGCCAAGGTCGCGGAGCTGTCGCCCCGGCTCGCGCAGCGGCTTGGCCTGCGCACGGACATCAAGGGCGTCACCGTGGTCGACATCAACCGCGATTCACCGGCCGCCGATTTCGGCTTCCAGCCGGGCGACATCGTGCGCGAGGTGAACGGCACCACCATCGATACCGCAGCGACCCTGGAGCTGGCGGCCAAGACGGATACGCGCTGGTGGCGCTTTACGGTCGAGCGCGGCGGGCAGATACTGCGTCAGGTGTTGCGTTATTAGGGCTGGGTTCCGTGCATTCGGGCTCATGCTCCAACGAAAAAGAAGTGCATGGCCGATCTGTTCAGCGTCGATGAACCGGAAAAGACGCCGCCTGGGCGGCCGCTGGCCGACAGGCTGCGGCCGAGGAACCTTGGCGAGGTCGTCGGCCAGGAGCATCTGACGGGGCCTGACGGCGCGCTGACCCGGTTGATCGGTTCCGGCTCGCTCGGCTCGATGATTTTCTGGGGGCCGCCCGGCACCGGCAAGACCACCGTGGCGCGGTTGCTCGCCGGTGAAACGAGTCTCGCCTTCGAGCAGATATCGGCTGTCTTTTCCGGCGTCGCCGACCTGAAAAAGGTGTTCGAATCAGCCAAATTGCGCCGTGCCAATGGCCGCCAGACCTTGCTGTTCGTCGACGAGATCCATCGCTTCAACCGCGCGCAGCAGGACAGTTTCCTCCCGGTCATGGAGGACGGGACAGTCGTGCTGGTTGGCGCCACGACCGAAAACCCGTCCTTCGAACTGAATGCCGCTTTGTTGTCACGCGCGCGCGTTCTGGTCTTCCATTCGCTTGGCGAGGAGAGCATCTCCAAGCTGATGGCGCGGGCGGAGGAGACCGAGGGCAGGGCGCTGCCGCTCGACGACGAGGCGCGGGCCATGCTCATCCGCATGAGCGATGGCGACGGCCGCGCCTCTCTTACCCTGGCAGAGGAAGTCTGGCGAGCAGCCAAGCCCGGCGAGGTCTTCGATTCCGAGGGTCTGCAGCGCATCGTCCAGCGCCGCGCGCCAATCTACGACAAGGGCCAGGACGGCCATTACAATCTGATCTCGGCGCTGCACAAATCGGTACGCGGTTCAGATCCTGACGCGGCTCTCTACTATCTCGCACGCATGTTCGATGCCGGCGAGGATCCGCTCTATCTAGGCCGCCGGCTGGTGCGCATGGCCATGGAAGACATCGGCCTTGCCGACCCGCAGGCGCTTGTCGTCGCCAATGCCGCCAAGGATGCCTACGACTATCTCGGCTCGCCCGAGGGCGAACTCGCCTTTGCCGAGGCCACCGTCTATCTCGCCACCGCGCCCAAATCCAACGCCGTCTACAACGCTTTCAAGGCCGCCACGCGGGCCGCCAAGGAACACGGCTCGCTGCTGCCGCCCAAGCACATCCTCAACGCGCCGACCAAGCTGATGAAAGAGGAGGATTACGGCGCGGGCTACCGCTACGACCATGACGAGCCGGATGCCTTTTCGGGGCAGGATTATTTTCCGGAGAAGATGGGTCGCCAGACCTTCTATGATCCGCCCGAGCGCGGCTTCGAGCGCGATATCAGGAAGCGGCTCGATTATTGGGCAAAGCTGCGCAAAGAGCGGGAATAGCCGGGTTGCGTGAGGCTATTGACCAGATCCAGCAGGCAGCCAGCCGGCCGCGGTAGCAGGGCCGTTGTGTGGTAACCCAAAAAACCTTATCAAGGCGCACGACCGGGCGGTGGCCATTGCCTTGATTTGGGCACCTCATTCGCAACAGGATCGCGCTTGGCGCGTGGAAAAATGACAAAAAATCTTCGCAAATCCCTTCGCAAATTCGCCATTGCCATCCCGCTTCTCGCCCTTGGCTTCTATTTCATCCCCATCCTGACGACGATCTTCATCGTCTGCGGCCTGATCGACGTGCTGCGCAACGACCGCAAGGATCTGTCGCTGTTCTCAGGCTATTTTCTCGGCAACGGCCTGTTCACCTGGCTGCTTTCGCCGTTCAACCTGCTGGTCGACCTCTTGTGCTACAGAAATCCTGGCGTGTGGAAGCTGGAGCAGTTTCCCGCCGACTATCAGCGCGAGGTCAACGAGGTCCTGGACATCTTCAAGGCGCGCAAGGATGAGATCATCGCCGATATCGATGCCAATTTCGGCGCCGGCCGGCGCGGCATGTATGTCTACCAGTGGTACGGCAAGCACAGGATCGACAACGTCGCCGAGTTCAACAAGGATTTCAAATACATCAAGACCATCGCCGTTTCCGTCTTCAGCAAGCGCGAATCGACGTCCTGGCATTTCGGCCCGCTGCGGCTCAGCTTGCGCATCCTCTACAATCTGATCCCGGTGAAGTCGGAGATTTTCGTCGAGTGCGGCAACGTCAAGAATTACTGGTACGACAATCCGCTGTTCATCTTCGACGACACGCTGCTGCATCGCTCGGTCAACGAGTATGACGGCCGCCGCTACTGCGTGTTCATGGACATTATCAGGCCATCGCCGGTTCCCCGCCTCATCGCGGGTATGCTGGCCATCGTCTCGGTGAGCGTCGAGCGCATCAATTCCATGTTCTACAAGAACTGGAAAATGATCGGTTCGACCAAGCCGAAGAATGCCGGGACGACCTGAGCTTTGGAAAATCGGCGCTGCCGGCCCTGCCGGCAGCGTTTGGGTGCTCTGCATGTGAGACTTGGCCAATCCTTGTCGGCCGCTCATGCGCCGGAACGGATCCTGGCTGCATAAACGGTAGTCCGGGCTGGCTTTGATAGTTCTGCCTCTTCTCCTTCTGGCGGCCGCAAGTGACGAAGAACAAATCTCTCGGATTTTGGGCAACGACATATGTGTGCACCGCTCTTGTGGGAATTGCTCTTGCTCTCATCTATGTAGAGCTTGAACAGCCTGTCTATTACTGGGACTTCGCTGCCTATTTCGACACGTTTAGCCGGCAGGGCACGCTCTTGGTTCAGAGCCCTCTCGAGTGGCTCAGCCATTTGAGGACCTCGATCGCCACCGACGACTACAGTGCGGCGATCCTGGTGCCGCTGATGCCGTTTTACATCATTTTTGGCGATTCGAGGTTTTCCTACATCGCCGGAATAGTCGCTGTTTACCTGGTTCCGACCGCTCTTCTCATCGGCAGAACAAGCTATCTGGAGGCGGCGACCGGGACGCCTTCATGCCGAAGCTGGCTCACCGTATGGATTGCGGCCTTTCTCTACACGCCCTTCTGGGCGGCGACGCTTCGTGGGTTGCCGGACATTGCCGGCTGTCTCGCGCTTTGCGCGGCAACCTATTTTCTCTGGAAATCGAGGTTCCTGACCCGTGAACCGGTGATCAGCGGCATGCGTGTCGGCGTATGCCTGTGGTTGGCATTCGTGCTGCGCCGCTGGTATGCTTATCCCGTCATCGGGGTCGGAACTTCCGCGGCCTTCTTCTGTTTTCTGCAGGTCGCGAAAGACCGCGACGTCCCGGCACTCCGCAATGCCGCCGTCGGGGGCCTGTGTGTGATCCTCGTGGTTGTCGGAGCCGCGCTGACCTTCCAGCAACCCCTGGTCCTCAAGATACTGGGAACCAGCTATGGCGACCTTTACAGCGGATACAAGACAAGCTTCGTTTCACAGGTTGACCAGGCAGGATCGCGGCTCAGCTATGTGAACTGGCTG